>JBFYZC010000321.1:0-13968 GCA_041309705.1 Bacillota bacterium
TCCGAGCATCATAAAGTCTGCTCCCATCGCCAGTGATAGTACCATATGATAGTCATGGACAATTCCGCCATCCGAACAGAGGGGAATGTAGATTCCGGTTTTTTCAAAATACTCATCACGAGCTGCAGCGACTTCAATTAATGAGCTTGCTTGTCCTCGCCCGATGCCTTTCTGCTCACGGGTGATACAGATTGAGCCACCACCGATCCCGACTTTGATAAAGTCGGCGCCAGCTTCTACCAGATAGAGGAAGCCTTCGCGATCTACCACATTTCCTCCACCAACCCAGACATTTTTGCCATGTTTTTCTTTAATATATTGAATTGCTTCACTTTGCCACTCGCTATAACCATCAGAGGAATCAATACAGAGGATATCGGCTCCAGCTTCAAGTAAAGCAGGAACACGTTCTTGATAATCGCGGGTATTAATCCCAGCACCAACACGGAGTTTTTTATCAGCATCCAAAAGCTCATTGGGATTTTCTTTGTGAGAGGTGTAGTCTTTGCGAAACACCATATAGAGAAGGTTTTGATCCTCATCAATGACTGGAAGTGAGTTTAATTTATGTTTCCAGATTAGATCGTTTGCCTCCGAAAGAGTTAGTCCTTCTTTGGCATAAACGAGCGAAGCGAATGGAGTCATAAAATTTTTGATTGGGGTATCAAGGGAGTTTTTGCTAAGGCGGTAGTCGCGGCTGGTGACAATGCCTAATAGTTTACTATTAGGTGAACCATCAGCGGTAATTGCGATGGTGGAATGCCCGGTGCGGTTGGTAAGCTCAAGAACATCTTTTAGAGTGGCTTCTGGCTTTAAGTTGGAATCACTAACTACAAAGCCTGCTTTATAATTTTTTACTCTGCGTACCATCTCGGCTTGCGTTTCGATGGGCTGTGAAGAATAGATAAAAGAAATTCCGCCGGAACGTGCCAAGGCGATTGCCATCTGGTCATCAGAAACAGACTGCATGATTGCTGAAGCAAAGGGGAGATTAATGGATAAAGGAGAAGTTTCACCTTTTTTAAACTTGACAATTGGAGTTTTTAAGTCAACATTAGCTGAAATACAGTCTTTACGAGTTAAATTTGGAATTAATAAATATTCACTAAAAGTACGACTTGGTTCTTGATAATATTTTGCCATTAGTTTCCTCCAACGAATTAATTTTACATATTATAAAAGAATCATTTCAAACTGTCAACATATTTTTAAATTATTAACGAAAATATTGACAAGAACTGTGAAAATCGTTAGTATTCTAAAGAAAGAATGAAGTTTTGCGATATAATACTCAGTGAAAATGGTTTAAATCTATTTTTTATACAAGAGGTGCTACATCTCAACCTGTTGTGATACTACATATTGTGTGCGCGTTTTGTTGAATATTTATTACAATTAATTTATAATTATTAAAAAGGAGTAATGAAATGGAAGAATTAAATCAATTAGGGACGGAAAAGATTAATAAATTATTACTGCAATTTTCGTTGCCTGCAATAATTGGGATGATGGTTAATGCTTTATACAATGTAATTGATCGTGTTTTTATTGGGAACGGGGTTGGGCGTTATGGTCTGGCAGGAATCACAATTAGCTTTCCCATTATGATTTTTTTAATGGCATTTGGAATGTTAATTGGGATCGGTTCGACTACTTTAATCTCCTTGCGTCTGGGGGAACAGAAAAAAGAGGCAGCCGAAGCGGTTTTAGGTAATTGTTTCACATTGTTAGTAGTAGGCTCGATAGTCTTAGGAGGTTTGGGCTTGTTATTTATTGAGCCATTATTAAAACTTTTTGGGGCAAGTAAAATGGTATTGCCTTATGCTAAGCAATATCTGACCGTAATTTTACTGGGAACTCCTTTGCAGGGAATTGGTTTTGGAATGAATAATATTATTCGTGCCGATGGTAAACCGAAGCTTGCGATGATTACCATGTTGATTGGGGCGCTGTTGAATGCAGCTTTCTGTCCAGTATTTATCTTCTGGTTGGGCTGGGGGATTACCGGAGCTGGAGTTGCCACCGTCACGGCACAAGGAATCGCGGCACTCTGGGTTTTAAGTTACTTTTTAGGTGGGAAGAGCAATCTGAAACTGACTTTACCAAAGATGCGTCTGCGTTGGCAGCTGGTCTCCTCGATTATCCTGATGGGGCTAGCACCGTTTTTGATGCAGATTGCTGCTTCGTTCATTAATATTATTTTGAATCAGAGCTTAGTTAAGTATGGTGGCGATCAAGCATTGGCGGCGATGGGGCTGGTCAGCTCGTTATTGATGCTGATCGTGATGCCGATTTTCGGTATTAACCAAGGGATGCAGCCGATTATTGGTTATAATTATGGTGCAAAGAACTATGGTCGGGTGAAAGAGACTTTGTGGATAGCAATTATCGCAGCTACAGGTATAGTCTTGCTAGGTTATGTAGCAGTGATGTTTTTTCCAACCCAGATGTTAAGTGTTTTTGGAAAGAAAGATCAAGAATTAATTGAGCTTGGCTCACGTGCGTTGCGAATATTTTTAATAATGTTACCAGTAATTGGTTTTCAAATTATTGGGGCGAGCTACTTTCAGGGAGTTGGTAAAGCCCCACAAGCAATGTTTTTGAGTTTGACTCGTCAAGTGGTCTTGTTAATCCCGGCACTCTTGATTTTGCCCAGATTTTTTGGTTTAAATGGGGTTTTTTATGCAGGTCCAACAGCAGATTTTGGTTCTGCTTTATTAACTGGAATCTGGCTCTTTTTTGAATTACGCAAATTAGAGGAGCAGCATCAGACACAATTGGAATTACAGCCTCAACTAGAAGGTGAAGCTTAATGGCTATGAAACGTCCTGAATTACTGATGCCTGCGGGTAATCTGGAGAAGCTGCGCACGGCGATTCTTTATGGCGCAGATGCGGTTTACCTTGGGGTGGCGGGTTTCAGTCTGCGGGCTCAGAAAGCGGAATTTTCCCTCTCCGAGCTTGAAATGGCAGTTGCTGAAGCACATCAAGCCGGAGTTAGAGTTTATGTCGCAGTGAATATTCTGGCGAGTAATGATGATTTGGAGAAGTTACCAAGCATAGCAGAACATTTGCAGCGGATAAAAGTAGATGGAGTAATTATTAGTGATCCAGGAGTTCTAATGATTTTTCGCGAGCTTGCTCCAGAGATACCAGTCCATCTGAGCACTCAAGCAAATACCACTAATTTAAAAGCAGTGCGTTTTTGGCAGCAGCAAGGAGTACAACGAGTTGTGCCGGCGCGCGAGCTTAATTTGACGGAGCTTGCTGGGATTGCGAACGCTGTGCCAGAGGTCGAAGTGGAAGCTTTCATTCATGGGGCAATGTGTGTCGCATATTCAGGGCGTTGTTTCTTATCAACTTTGCGTACTGGGCGTAGTTCGAATCAAGGGGAATGTACCCAACCTTGTCGCTGGGAATATCGTTTGCAAGAATCCGCTCGCCCTGAGGAACCATTAATTTTGGAAGACGATGGGCGGTTTAGTTATCTGTTGAGCTCAAAAGATTTATGTATGATTGAATATTTACCCGAGTTAATTAAAGCAGGGGTTGCCAGCTTTAAAATCGAAGGACGGATGAAATCTGCTTATTATGTGGCAGCAGTTACGCGTGCCTATCGTTGGGCGATTGATAGCTATTTGGCAGATCCGGAAGGTTATACCTGTCAAGCAGTCTGGCTTGAAGAATTACGCAAGGCTTCTTATCGGGGCTTTACCACAGGATTTTATTTTCGTGATCAGGGAAGAGTTGCTGAATTAGCTCCGAATCTAAAGTATATTCAAACTCATGAGTTAATTGCAACAGTACTGGAGTATGATGCCAAGAAGCAGCGGGTAAGATTAGGAGTGCGTAATCGACTTTCCAATCATGAGGAGTTGGAGCTGTTGTTGCGAGATAAAACAATCAAGATTGCGACTACCATAATGCAGGATTTGAATGAAATTCCAGTGCAGCTGGTGCATAATGGAGCAGAGATCTGGCTGCCACTTGCGGAAGTAGTACCAGTTGGAACAGTTTTGCGACGGGAGATTAAAAAATAATTTTGAAGACACACGTGGGTGTGTCTTTTTATATGTGTAGAGGAATAATTGGTGATTTGTGCAGGTGAAAATAACCATTTGAGGGATAAATTCTTGCTTGAACTGGGGGATGAAAATCTTTAAGATTAAACCATGTTTAATTAATTTTAAGGAGCAAATGATGCAAAAATATCCACAACGGCTTTTTTGCTGTTTGATAATATTTTTAATGAGTAATTTTGGTTTGGCAAAATCAGTCGCAGCGATGGAAGTGGAAGTCTCCTCATATCTTTATGAAAATAGTTTATCATGGACTATTGCGGGAGATTTGCAAGGAGAAAATCCTGATATTCTATCGGAGTTGAACTGGAAAGATTTAAATCTGAGCGGTTTGCAATTAGAGCTGCAACAAGATTTTTCGGATAAGGCTTACTTTGTAGGCGAAGTCGGTGGGGGTTTACTTTTTGATGGCATTAATCAAGATTCAGACTATTTTGGAGATGGACGGACGCAAGAGTTTTCTCGTTCGCTAAGTCAAACTGGTGGTGATTATGCCTTCAATGGTTCTGTGGGATTGGGAGTTAGAATACTCGAGAATCATTTGCTTGAGCTTTCCGGATTGTTTGGTTATGCGATCTGGGTGCAGCAAATGAGAATGATCGATGGTGAACAGCTGATTCCATTAACGGGAAGATTTTCGGGGTTGAATAGTACTTATAAAATGCAATGGAATGGACCGTGGCTCGGAATAAAAACAGGCGTAAAAGTAAATTCTGCTTTTGGGCTGGAAAGTAATTTGTTCTTGTATGCAGTAAATTTTGTGGGGGTCGGGGATTGGAATTTACGAAGTGATCTGGTTCATCCGGAGAGTTTTATTCACCGTACCTCTGGAATCGGTAAATTATTCAGTTTGGGATTGAATTATCAGGTTGCTCCAGGTTGGGTCTTCTTTTTGGGGGGCGAGGTTGCGGCTTGGAGAATGGCATCGGGTTACGACCAGATTTTTTTTGTAAATGGGTTGACTGAGGTAACTCGCTTGAATTGGGTGAGAATTGATTATGCTGGGCTCAATTTGACAGTTAAATGCTCATGGTAATGATTTATATCTATGGACTAAAAAAGCACCCGAAAAGGGTGCTTTTTGTTGATTATTATGATGCGTTGACATCAAAGATCGGATCGGGAATTCCGCGTCTGACGACCATTTCATTTACATGGGTTGGTTGTAAAATCTGTTTCAGATATTCAATTGCTTTTTGAGTCATACCACTTCCGCAAGTAAAAACATCAATTGCGGCATACCCTTGTTCAGGATAAGTATGGATTGAAATATGACTTTCTGATAAGAGTAACAAACCAGTAAAACCTTGAGGATTGAATTTGTGTTGTTCTTCCCCTAAAATGGTCATTTTGGCACTAAGCGCTGCTTGACGTAGGCTGGTCATCAGCAGTTCTGCATCATCGAGCTTTCCGAACTGGCATCCCCAAAAATCAGCCAGTACGTGAGCACCTACAGTATCAAAATTTTGCATCCACCACACCTCTTTCTAAAAATGATTAATGGTTGGAAGTAGAATTTGACCCATAAGCACCCTGATTTCCCTTTACCCGATGATGCACAATGGCTCGCCTCGGGATATATGTTAGATCAGAGGTTTTTTTCTGGGACTTTTTAAAGTTTTTGCACCTTCCTTTGTTATAACAAACAAACATATAATAGCAGAAATAAACGCACTTGTCAATGATTTGTAAAGGATAATTTGAGGAAAGAAAAACTCATTTAAACTGCAAAAATAATTTTTTTAAAAATATTCTAGTTTACGCTATTGCCGAATATCTTGGAAAATAGCAGAAATACTCGCTTATATTTTTTCATTTTAAGGAGTAAACAAATGGTAAACAGGAATTTATTTGTATTTATATTTAAGTTGCGTACTCTGTATTGGGCTGGAATAATTATCTCTTTTTTTGCTGGGTGGGTATTGGTTGCACAAAAGGTAATTTTTACTAATTCAAATTTAACTGGTAAAATTTCTGGTAAAAAGATTGTAATTGATCCAGGACATGGTGGTTCTGATCCGGGAACCAGATCAGCTAATGGTTTGTTGGAGAAGATGGTTAATCTTGAGGTCGCTTTAAAATTAAAAAAATATCTCTCGCAGGTAGGCGTCTATTGTCTTTTAACACGTGAAGATGATCGGGATTTTTATGAGGAGACGATACAATATTTGGCATCCAAAAGACATGACCTTTCCTATCGCGCCAGGGTTGCTAATGATTATGACGCAGATCTGTTTATTTCGATTCACGGGAATAGTTTTCCGAGTCCTAAATATCATGGGGCGCAGACTTTCTTTAACTCCAAGAGTCCCGAATCAAAAAAGCTAGCACAGGCAATTCAGAGAGAATTACTGCTGCAGCTGGGTAAGAATAAACGACATATCAAACCGGGAGATTTTCGCGTTTTAAATGAGGTCACCATGCCAGGCGTAATGGTTGAAGTTGGTTTTCTCTCTAATTTTGAAGAGGCAACTTTGCTAGCTGATCCAAACTATTGTGATCGAATTGCGAAGGCAATCTATACTGGAATTATTAATTATTTAGCAGAGGTTTAGTTTCTGAAAATTACCTGAAGGTTTTGGAGAAAAAAAGGCGAACGTAAAATATAAAGTATATAAGTGTTTTAATAAAAAAATTTTGAATATCATAATTTGCAAGATGTTTGATAAAGGTTGCAGGTGTTTTGAATGAGAGCAGAAATTATTTGTATTGGAACTGAAATGTTATTGGGTCAGATTGTTGACACCAACTCGGTCTACTTAGCACAAGAATTAGCGGAGCTAGGGATTGATCTTTACCATAAAACGATTGTGGGAGATAATCTGGAGCGAGTTGTTGCGGCATTGAAACTTGCTTGGAATCGTGCTGATTTGCTGCTGCTTTCCGGAGGTCTGGGGCCGACTCAAGATGATCTTACCCGTGAAGCGGTGGCGGAATTGTTAGGGGAATCATTGGAGTTTCGTACAGAGGCCTGGGAGGAAGTGCAAGCATATTTTATTAAAGTGCAGCGACAGATTCCAGAGAGTAATCGACGTCAAGCGATGTATCCGGCTTCGGGTCAGATCGTTGCTAATCCAGGTGGAACTGCTCCGGGAATTTTACTTGAACGAGATGGACATTATCTGTTTGCTTTCCCTGGAGTACCTAATGAATTGCGAGTAATGTGGCAGAATTCTGCCAGACCATATTTGCAAAGTATTTTAAACCATCTTGGCGAAAGGGTTTTGACTTCGCGTTACTTGCACATGGTCGGAATTGGTGAAGCCGCACTGGAAGAGCGGATTATGGATTTGATTGCAGCGCAAACTAATCCGACAATTGCACCTTATGCAGGAAATGGTGAAGTCTGTCTGCGCTTGACTGCTAAAGGGAGGACGCTTGTCGAAAATCAAGCGTTATTAGCTGAGATGACAGATTTGATTGAAGAACGCTTAGGGGCTTATATGTATGGAATTGATGATACTAATCTCGAAACCGAACTTGGGAAGCTATTGAAATGTTCTGGATGGAGCTTGGCGGTAGCGGAATCTTGTACTGGAGGTCTCATCTCACATCGTTTGACTAATATTCCGGGTAGTTCAGCTTATTATCTGGGTGGAGTGAATGCTTATAGCAATGACTTGAAAATTAAACTGTTAAATGTTCCGACAGAGGTTATTGCCAATTATGGAGCAGTAAGTCGGGAAACTGCACAGGCGATGGCAGAAGGCGTTCGCGAGTTAACTGGTGCGGACTTTGGTCTTTCGGTTACTGGAATTGCTGGACCTGATGGTGGAAGTCTTGAGAAACCAGTGGGATTAGTATATTTTGGACTAGCTAGCTCTAGCGAGACCTTGGTATGGCAACGAAATTTTCCATTTAATCGCAGCGGTAATAAAGAAGCTGCAGCGCAGACAGGGTTAGTCTTGTTGTGGCAGAGTTTAAAAAAATTCAGCATTGATTTTTAAATTTTATGTATTTTCAAATTATTTTATTAAATAGTTATTTATGATATTTAAAAAGGAACTTTATTTCTTAAGTAACGCGTCTAATTATTGACAGATTAAGTTTTTTTTGATATAATCAAACAAGAACATGCGTTCACACTAGGAGGTTTTTTATAATGTCGGACAAGCAAAAAGCTCTTGAATTAGCATTATTACAAATTGAAAAGCAGTTTGGTAAAGGTTCGATTATGAAGTTAGGTGAAGCAGCTGATCGGTTAAACGTTGCCAGTATTCCTACCGGAGCGCTTTCACTCGATCTTGCTTTGGGGATTGGCGGAATCCCTAAGGGCAGAATCATAGAGATTTATGGACCGGAATCCTCTGGTAAAACTACTGTGGCACTACATTTAACAGCAGAAGCTCAGCGTTTGGGTGGAATAGCTGCCTTTGTAGATGCAGAACATGCTTTAGATCCGATGTATGCTAAAAAATTAGGGGTTGATATTGATAATCTCCTAATCTCACAGCCAGATACCGGTGAACAGGCACTGGAGATTACTGAAGCTTTGGTACGTAGCGGTGCAGTAGATGTGATCGTGATCGATTCAGTGGCGGCATTGACTCCACAAGCAGAAATTGAAGGAGAGATGGGTGATTCCCATGTGGGTCTGCAAGCACGTCTAATGTCGCAGGCTTTACGAAAATTGACTGCGGTTACCAGTAAATCTAATACAATTGTAGTCTTTATTAATCAAATTCGTGAAAAAGTTGGAGTTATGTTTGGTAATCCTGAAGTAACTCCTGGTGGAAGAGCTTTGAAATTTTATTCCTCAGTACGCTTAGAGATTCGTAAGATAGAAACTATAAAACAGGGAACAGAGATCATTGGTTCGCGTACCAGAGCTAAAGTGGTTAAAAATAAAGTAGCACCTCCGTTTAAAGAAGGAGAGTTTGATATTGTATATGGTGAAGGAATTTCTAAAACTGGTTGTATCTTAGATATTGCAGTGGAGCATAATATTATTAATAAGAGTGGCGCGTGGTTCTCTTATGGTGAAACTCGCATTGGTCAAGGGCGAGATAACTCACGTGAGTTTTTGAAAAATAATCCAGAGATGCTAAATGAGATTGAGAAGAAAGTTAGAATGCAAACTGGTCTAATTCAAGAACAACCTCAAACTCCTGTTAAAGAAGGCAAAGGAACCAAAGAAGCTAAAGAGGTTAAAGAAGTAAAAGAAACAACTGACAAAGGGAAATAGAGTTTTTGAGTAATCAAAAAGTAATGGAGATAGCATTAAAATTACTTGCTAAAAGAAATTACACTAACTCTCAATTAGTCAACAAATTAGCAGAAAATGGTTTTGAATCCGAGGAGATTGAGGAATGTTTTCAAGAGTTAACGCGCTGGAATTATCTTAATGACTACAATTATGGTGTGACACGAATTATTTTCTTGCAAAAAAAAATGCGTAGTTTGGCTTATGTGGAGAACGATCTTTTGAGTAAAGGAATTGCTAGTCAAGTAGTGACAACTTTACTTGAAGAATATTATCCCTTGGAACTCGAGTTGGAAATTGCGAAGAATTTTTTGCACCAAAAGTATTCAAATAACAAGATTCCCGCTTCTGGATGGAGATTGTTGGTAAATGCTGGTTTCTCAGAAAACACTTTGCGACATTGTTTTCCTGAAGGATAACTACTTGACACCGTATTTAAAAAAGTTTACAATGAGTTCTTGAGGACAGAACATAAGCCGAGTTCTTGCTCGGCTTATCTCATATCTATTTCTAAAGCTCAATCCCATTTTCCTATTCCTAACTGATTTCCATACCAAAGTTACTGATTAATTTTGCTTCTTAAAATGATTCTAATGGTAAAGTTCATGCTTTTGGTATTGCTGGTACTAATTTGTGTTAAACATATATATATACTTTACAATAAGATCTTTTGTAAAGTACGTTAATTTGATTTTCCCTCCGTTAACGTGATGGCGTTTTACGTAATAAGATATAAAAATTTAACACTGATTAGTAGTATATACTTTACAGTAAAGATCTTTTGTTGTATCGAACAGAAATATCCATATTACTAAGGATTTTTCGCAAAGATAAAAGTATTAGATCTTTGGAAAGTATATATATATTTTCCAGTAAAGATCTTTTATTTTAACGAGTGAAAATATCCAGCGTACTAGGGATTTTTTGCGAAGATAAAATGAATTAGATCTTTTGGAAAGTATATAAAAAAGGTCCGATTCCAAACCAAATAAGAACTATTAGAGATGTTTATTGTGAGCATTTTGTTTAAGTCAGTGCAAGTGCTATTTTGTCTTATGATTAACGAGAGAAACAAAGTGTAAATAATTTTAGGAGGTGGTTGCGATCTCATTAGTTTATGGATTGTTAAGTGGTTTAGTTGGTATAATTGTAGGCTTCTTGGGTTTTTGGCTCTATAGCGTGATGATGATGAATTCCGTTAAGGAAAATGCACGTAAAATCACCGAAAACGCGGAAAAAGAAGTAGAGGCGATGAAGCGGGAAGCTTTGTTAGGCGCGAAAGAAGAAGCTCTCAAGGTGAAAAATGAGTTAGAGAGAGAAAGTCGGGAACGTCGTGCTGATATTCAACGTTTAGAAAAACGTTTGCTGCAAAAAGAAGAATCAATTGACCGAAAATATGATATGCTGGAGAAGAAGGAAGAACAACTGGCTAAAAAGGATGCCGAGGCAGAGAAGCTCAAAAATGAATTACAGGAGATTCATCAACGACATCGTAATGAGTTAGAAAGAATTTCTGGACTTACCAGCGAAGAAGCTAAAAATTTGTTGCTGCAAGATGTGGAAGAAGAAATAGGGCAAGAAATTGCTCTTAAAATCAGGGAATTTGAAGCTAAAGCAAAAGAAGAGGCGGAACGAAAAGCTAGAGAGATTATTTCTCTCGCAGTTCAGCGATGCGCGGCTGATCATGTTACAGAAGCTACAGTTTCAGTAGTAGCCTTGCCAAATGATGAGATGAAGGGGCGTATCATTGGACGTGAAGGGCGCAATATTCGTGCTTTAGAAACTCTGACTGGAATTGACTTGATTATTGATGATACACCAGAAGCAGTAATTTTATCAGGATTTGATCCGATACGTCGTGAAGTAGCACGTTTAGCTTTAGAAAAATTAATTGTTGATGGTCGAATTCATCCAGCACGAATTGAAGAAATGGTAGAAAAATCACAGCGTGAAGTGGAAATGGTAATCAAAGAAGAAGGGGAACGTGCTAGCTTAGAAACAGGAATTCATGGGCTGCATCCTGAATTAATAAAACTATTAGGAAGGTTAAGATATCGAACTAGTTATGGGCAGAATGTTCTACAACATTCAGTAGAGGTAGCATATCTTTGCGGAATGATGGCGGGAGAGTTGGGAGCAGATGTGACACTTGCCAAACGAGCAGGACTGCTGCATGACATCGGAAAAGCAGTAAACCACGAGGTTGAGGGACCGCATGTAACAATTGGGGCGGATCTGGCGAAGAAATATCGCGAAGGGCAACTGGTAGTTAATGCAATTGGAGCACACCATGGCGATATCGAGGCACTTTCGATTGAAGCAGTCCTAGTACAGGCGGCAGATGCTATTTCGGCAGCCCGTCCTGGAGCCAGACGTGAAACTTTGGAGACTTATATCCGACGACTTGAAAAATTAGAGGATATTGCAGATTCGTTTGAAGGTGTAGAGAAAGCTTACGCAATTCAGGCAGGTCGTGAAGTCCGGATTATGGTGAAACCTGATAAAGTTGACGATTTGAGTTCGGTGCGGATCGCGCGTGAGATTGTAAAACGGATTGAGGAAGAGATGGAATACCCAGGACAGATCAAAGTAACTGTAATCCGCGAAACCAGAGCAGTTGATTATGCTAAGTAATACCATCTTTTCCGGAAGGGGGAGATAATAATGAAGGGTATCTTCTGGAAAGAAGGAGAGTCATTCTCCAACTCGATGAGTTTAATTGCATTTTTATTAGTGAGATACCCCGAGGTTGGTTCAGTAAGATTTGATCCGGCAGAGAAGACATTACAGTTTTGTTTTGTTCTGGATGCTGTTATTGTGTTAGAGGAATTTGAGAAGTTTCATGAGCAACTATTGCTCAGCTTAAGTTCAATCTCTCAGTTACAGGATAAAGAGCTGGGTTCTACAGTGATCACCTATGCTGAATACGATAATTTAACTTTTGTTGAAGTAACTCGGGATATTGATTTTTTAAATCAAGAAGAGATCTCATTGATTATTGGAGTGGTACAGCAATTTTTTGAGGGAAAATTGTTGCTTGATCAGGAAGATATAGTTCAAGATGAAGATGTAATGATGCAAGAAGAAATGATTGAGCATATGCTTGAGGATCTGAAGGATTCACATCAAGAAAAAAGATTAATTGGTTTTCGTGAAGAAGGTCGTGTTATGGTCTTCAATCGTGCTAATTTTCCCAAGTAAAGCTAGCTATTTAACCGAGAAAACCATTGCTAACAATGGTTTTCTCTTTTTGAGGAGATTAAATGATCAGAATTTTATTTATTGGAGATATTGTGGGGCGACCAGGTCGAAGAATTGTAAAAAACACACTGAGTGAGATTATAAAAACAGAGGCGATCGATTTGGTAGTTGCCAATGGTGAGAATGCTGCCGGAGGCTTTGGTTTATCAGTGGAAGTAGGCAGGGAGTTGCTTTTTAGCGGAATTGATGTGATTACACTTGGTAATCATACCTGGGATAATCGTGATATTTATAATCTCATCGAAGAAGAACCGCGTGTAATTCGACCAGCTAATTATCCAGACGGAACTCCAGGAATGGGTTCATATCTCGCGATATCCGCCAAAGGTGAGCCGGTGGGCGTGATTAATCTCTTAGGACAGGTTTTTTTGGAGGCACTGCCATCGCCGTTTCAGATTGCAGATGAATTGGTAAATGAGCTTAGTAAGAAGACCAACATAATTTTGGTGGATATTCATGCTGAAGCAACTTCGGAAAAGATGGCACTTGGTTGGTACCTGGATGGAAGGGTCAGTGCAGTCTTGGGAACTCATACACATGTAGTTACGGCAGATGAGCGTGTTTTGCCAAAAGGAACTGCCTTTATTACTGATGTGGGAATGACTGGACCAATCAACTCAGTATTAGGGGTTAATTCGGAATTGGTTCTGCGAAAATTTTTAACTAAACGTCCAGTCAGATTTGAAGTAGCTGAAGGACCAATTGCCTTGCATGCAGTCGTTGTGGAGATTGCTCCTACCGGTTTGGCGAATAGCATTAAGAGGATTAAAAGAGTTTTAGAATAAGAGAATCTTTTCGGTTTACCAACAATAATTTTCTGTGAAGTAACCGGGAGATTTAAACGTACTTACCAATGGGGCGTCAGACATGCCTATTATTACTTAAAGGTGAAGCTAGAGAAATCTCGAACTTTTTAAAAATTAAGTTCGAGATTTTTTTTATGCACCAAGTTGTATGACTCTGTGTAAATCACCAGCTAGACTATGAACGTGGTAAAGCGTTTTGTGGAGTTATCTAGGTGATTAAACCACATCAATCAATTGAGTGGCAATCGATTTTTGTGGTATAACCATCAGGTCAGTTAATTATGCAAAATTTTATATTGGGAGGGCTATCATGAATCTGACTGGAATGAATATTTCACTAAGACCGTTGTTGAAATCTGACCTAGCGATGATGGTAGAATGGAATAATGACGTTGAATTACAAAAGTATGTGGATTGTGACCTTCCTTCAAATCTGACTGAATTAGAGTGTTGGTATGCCAAAAACGTTCCGGATCGTCATTATCAAATTTATGTATTGCAATTTACTACGGGAGAAGTGATTGGTGATCTAGAATTGGATCATATTTGCTGGAATAAACGTGAAGCGGAATTGCGAATTAGAATCGGTCAAAAGAAGTATTGGGGTAAAGGGTTGGGTA
>JBFYZC010000322.1:0-6974 GCA_041309705.1 Bacillota bacterium
TGTAGGGACAGGTCGCGACCTGTCCCTACATCAGTTATCTACTTTTAAAAGCAATCTTGCAACAACCCCTTTCTTATTTCAGATCATACTCTTTCGCTCGAATAATCTAATCGAACCTAATAAAGAAAGCACATAAAGTGAAAGAAAAATAGCAATTACCAGCCACCATCCATTTCGAGGATTAAACTCTTTCAAAAATTTCCCCAACTCATAAATCCAGGCTGGTGGTCTAGTATTTCCCATTTTGGTAAATAACGTTCCCAGCAAACTAATGAATACCCCAAAACCTATCCAAAGAAAACGATTGATTCCCAACGCTCTGATATAACCAAATTGATAGATCATTGGTAAATAAAATGCAAGCTGGACTCCAAAAACAAGAATTACTAGAAAGATTGAGATCAACTTCACATTACTGCTTAATTGATTAATCAAACCAAGTGATGATAAAAACTGATGTAATCCAAAATACAAAACCACTGTTCCAACGAATACAATAATAATTGAGAGATATCGTGACACTACCAAAGTTTGCTTTTTAATCGGCAGTGCTAGCAACAACCTGATTGCATTCTGTTTCTCATCCTCATAAAAAACTCGATTAATAAACCCATTAGTAATCATAACACAACCTATGATTAATCCAATTGCCACTCCACCTTGATAAGTGCTAAAATAGATCATGAAAACCAGCCCAATTAAGAGATAACCAAGAAAATTCTTTCTTTGAATTGCAAAATCCTTAATCATCAAATCAAACATCTCTTTTCCTCCTCAATCAAACGCAGCAGCAACTCATCTAAGGTAATCTTTTCTAATTGCCATTTGGCATTTAAATTCTTTTGTTTTAAATACTGCTGAACCTCTTCCACACGCTTGGTCGCCGCCGAAAATCCAAATTCACCCTGACGCACTCCAGTCAACATCCCGACCAGTTCTGGTTCTAGCAGTTCATTTTCTCCTTTAAAAAGCTTCCATTCCTCTAAAAGTTGATCTTTTTCTTGATTTAAAACTATTTTTCCTTGATGCAAAATTATTACATAATCAGCCAACTTCTCGATATCGCTGGTAATATGAGAAGAAAAGAAGACTGCACGCTGCTGATCTTGAATAAACTCGCGTAAAATTCTCAACAGTTCATCGCGAATAATCGGATCAAGTCCCGCAGTTGGTTCATCTAAAATCAACAACTCTGGTTGATGCGTCAAAGCCAAGGCGAGCGCAAGTTTAAGCTTCATTCCTTTCGAGAGCTCCTTGATCTGCTTCGCGGGATTAATACCAAATTTAAGCAATAATTCCTGAAAATAATCATCATTCCACGCACGATAAAACTTGCTGACAAACTTTCCTGTCCATGCCACTGACATCTCTTCATAAAAATTCTGTTCTTCGCTCACATAACCAATTTTATTTCGTAACTCTATCTTGCTACGATGGTTCTCACCAAAAATCTCAATCTTTCCTGATTCATATTGAAGCAAATCCATGATACATTTGATTGTGGTGCTTTTACCTGCTCCATTCTCGCCCATAAACCCCATAATATATCCACGTGGCAATTCAAAACTGATCTTCTGCAACGAAAACTGTTGATAATGCTTTACCAAACCATCGACCTTTAAAATATTCTCGTTCACAACTCACACCTACCTTGTTTCTTTCAAAATCAACAAAAAATTCTTTAAAATCTCGTCCTCACTCATACCTAATTTTAATGATTCAGAGATTCCTATTTCAAAATACTCCTCAATCTGCTTTAGTTTCGCCTCACGAACAAACTCCGCTCCCGCCTCCGCCACAAACGAACCCTTTCCAGGAACAGTAATGATATAGTTAGCTGCCTCTAACTCTTCATATGCCTTCTTCACCGTAATCACACTAATCTCGAGCTCTTTTGCTAAAGCTCTAATTGATGGTAACATCCAGCCTGGGCTAAGTTTACCATTCACAATCTGCTCCACTACTTGCTGCTTAATCTGTTCGTAAAGTGGGGTGGCTTCACTATTTGACAATGCAATATACAAACCATCACCTCGTTCAAACTGTATATATTGTATATATTTTATTATATACAGCTTAGCACAGTACATATACAGTTGTCAAGTTCTTTCGTGACTTTATTAAAAAATCCACCTCAAAGACTAATCACAAAAAATACTTTCCAAAAGATCTAATTTATTTTATTTTCGCGAAAAATCCTTAGTGCTTTGGATATTTTCACTCGATAAAATAAAAGATCTTTATTGGAAAGTATATAAATCAGACTTCAAAGTGGATTTATTACGACTATTCAATTATAATTGGGGTAACCTGCTTCTCAGCAGCTTCCGTCTCTTTCTTGGCTACATTCTCCTGCAGTACCTCACTCAAGACGGTTAAAAAATCCTTCTCTAATTCTTGCACCTTTTCGCCCAGTTCACCTGGTAACGCCTTGACCAAACAGTCCACCATCTCCAGTTTTAAACGAAAAAGATCTTTAAGCAGTCCCTGATTCATTCGGTTCACCTCCAAAACGAATTTTCAAGGTATCCTCCTCCAATTTCGCCCCTTTGATCACCAGATTCTGCAACGTACGGGGCAGCGTAATACTCCGTTTCAAATTGGCACTCCGAATAATTAACTCATCACCTTTTTGATTCAAAGCAAGCTCCTCTTTCTTGATAAAAGGCATAAAGAGTGCCAAGACATACTCATTCCCATCTTTCTTCACTGATTGAATCTGTTGATTATACTTGATCGCAATTGGATCTTCACTTCCAAAGACTTGCTCACCCATCAATTCCAGCATTCGAAACCCGACAATTTCTTCGGCAAACAGTGGTGCTTGATAGATCGGAAGCGGGGCAAAACTTTCACTAATCATCTCCTGATACTTCTTTTGAATATCCTTCCAGACTTTAAAGTAATCATCCACCACATCCACCGGAATCACTTTGTTCACCACAATCGCATCCACATTAAAATCATAAATATTCAAGTAGGTAAAACTCCGCTGTGCTTCCTTGATCACCATCTTCTCCGGATTCACCACAATTCGAATACTGGTAATCTCCCGGTCCGAGAGTATCCCGCGCATCTCATCCAATTGTTGATAGATCTGCTCAATCTCACCCATTACATCATCAGTTGGCAAAGGAATTCCCAACGTCGGTTTGATTAATGGCTCAACCACTGGTTTCATAATCTTTAAAGCTTTTCGCTTCAATGGAAATAGTTTATCCATCCACCAGCGCAGCATCTCTGGAAAACTGAGGAGTGCTAAAGTCTCACCGGTAGGGGCACAGTCAATCACAATTACCTCGAAAGTCTTTTCTTTACAATAATCGAGAATTCTAAGCAGACTCAAGAGATCTTCCATCCCCGGAAAGACAGTTAATTCTTCGGTCGTAATCTCTTTAATTGTCTTGGCAGTCAAAAGATTAGTCAAATATTTCTGCACCTTACCCCAACCTTTCTCCACCTCATGGAGGGCATCAATCTCCTGCGCCCAAAAATTCGGCTCCAGCTCAATTGGTTCTGCGCCTAACTTTAAATCCAGAGAATCTCCCAGACTATGCGCCGCATCGGTACTAACCACCAAGGTTTTCAAACCTTGACGAGCGCTTTTCAAGGCTGTTGCTGCCGCAATACTGGTTTTACCTACCCCACCCTTACCTGTGTACAGAATAATTCTCATTGGTAACACCTCGCCTCATTTCGAATCACAAATATTACGTTATACGAAATATTCTTCAAAGAAAAACCCATGGCTGGGTAATTATTCAATCTCAATCTTGCGTATCACTTTCTGTCGCAGCTCTGCTTCACTCTCTGCTTGCTCTGGTGTTTGTAAAACCTGAATCACTTTATTAATAATCCTGAAGAGACAGTCCCGTTCCTCCTCAGTCAGGCTCTCGTAGATCTTGCCCAAATATCCCGAAATTTTCTCTTTTAAGCCATCAATTAAAATTTTTCCATGAGCAGATAGTTTCAGCGCCACCACCCGACGATCTGATTCATCACGTTCGCGTAACAAATAACCCTTCTTCACCAGACGATCCATAATCCCGGTAGCAGTACTCATCGGAATATTAATCTGCTCTGCCAGTTGACTCATGATCATCTCGCCACGCTGGTCAATCAGCATCAAGGCAAGTACTTCTTGTTTGGACATCTCCAGATCAAGCGCTAACCATTCTTCGGGAAAGATAAACTTTTTAAAATTATTAAAGATTAAATCAAAGACTTCGTGATATTGGTACACTATTACCTCCGTCGAATATTTCGTATCTCGTAATAACAATTTAAGCATAGCACAAATTACTTCGCTTGTCAAAGTAATTTTTAAAAAATTTTGGTGATGTTAATCAAGATTACAAAAGCCTTTGTTATTAGGATGACTGCTTAAAACAAAATAGAAGGGAACGTAATATGATGATATAAAAAAACAATTGGAGGAGGATGATTATGACTGAGGTGCTAAAAAATTTGATATCTAGTAAAATGGCTTGGGGAAAGACAGAAGCCGGAAAAGGTTGGGTAAAAGCTTTTACTTTGACAGAAAATGGCATTAAACTGAATGTTCAAACTAACTTAAACGACTGGTCCAACCCATTATACTTTACTTCTTTGAGCAGTACAGGTGGGAGTGATTGGCCTATTATAGGGGCGACCACTATTTATGATTCATCAAAAAGTGGTTTTTCTATTTATATAGCCAACGTGAATTGGAACGGTGTTATCTATGATAAGGATCCTAACTTTATGAAAAATACAACTGTGAAATTTGCGGAGGATTTTGGTCTTTATGTAAACTGGTTTGCCGTTGACTTGGTTTAAAGCAAGAATGAGTCTCGGCATTGTTTAGATTTTCATCACGTAAAAAGACCGTGAAGAAAAGTCTATAAAATTAAGCTTTCTATGAAAAATAAAGATCATAGGAGGCTTTTATTATGATAAAAAAAGAAAATTAATAACAAAAATCATACCATCTAATAAACCACAAATGTGTTAACGATTTTAATCCCATTGATGATTTGCCCGTTGTTTAAATCCTCAATTATTATTTGGGAGCAATGTATCAATGAACATTTTAGTGGTCATACAAATCTTCTCTTTTCCAATCGATTCCATTTCCCGACTTGATGTTTTGCTGGTCAGCGAGGCTAAACACTTCTTCGTTAATTAAGTGTTCATCGAAGGTAAATGTTATATTTTTCATTTAAAAATCATCTCTACACTATTATAGTGCAAATACACTTTCGTGTAAATAAGTAAATAGATATGAAAAGAGACCATTTTATCGTGGTCTCTTCACAAATTATAATAACAATTTCACTAGTTCCTCACCAAATCGCTCCGCTGCCTCCGGACCATTCCCGGTAATGATATTCCCACAGACCTCTACTTCACTGGCAGTGTACTCTGCTGCACCATGTTTCAGATCGCGAGCCCCATCTGGATAAACGGTAGCTTTTTTGCCAGCCAACACTCCTGCTCGAGCTAGAATCACTGGAGCAATACAGATTGCTCCTAAAATCTTTTCTTGAGCCAAGGATTCCTGTGCTAATTGATGGGCGGTTGGATCATCAAAATATTGTTGACTTCCCATTCCACCAACAAAAACTACTCCATCTAAATTTTCTAATTGCAAATCACTTAGGAGCAGATCTGGTTCAGCAACCATCCCCATGCTTCCAATTGCCTGCCCAAATTTGGTACTAACAGTTAAAACTTCCATACCGTTCTTCATTAAGATCTCTTTCGGAACTTGATATTCCTCATCACGAAACATCTGCTCCGCGATAATCAGTGCTACTCGTTTTGACATTTCTCTCACCTCGCTGAGAGTAGTTCCATTAAAAATTGAATTTTCCTGCAATTTCAATCCAAACGTTTAATCTCTTTTTTTAATTTTCTAATAATTCTTTTCTCCAAACGTGAGATGTATGATTGTGAAATTCCCAGATAATCAGCGACCTCTTTCTGAGTCTTCTCATTACCATTATTCAAGCCAAAACGTAGCTCCACGATCACACGCTCACGTTCTGAAAGATGACACATCGCCGCATCAAGCAGATTCTTATCAATCTCTTCTTCAACAAACTTATAAGTAGAATCATTCTCCGTACCCAAAACATCCGACAACAACAGCTCATTACCATCCCAGTCAACGTTTAATGGCTCATCAAAGGAGATCTCTGCCCGAATCTTACTGTTGCGCCTCAGATACATCAGAATCTCATTCTCAATACAACGGGAGGCATAAGTGGCGAGCTTAATCTTTTTACTAGGATCAAAAGTATTAACTGCTTTGATTAGACCAATCGTACCAATCGAGACCAGATCTTCAATCCCCACGCCGGTATTCTCAAATTTTCGTCCAATATAAACTACCAAACGTAGATTTCTCTCAATCAAAACCCCTTTTACACTGCGATCACCTTCACCCAGACGTTCTAGCAACCTCATCTCTTCATCAATACTCAATGGGGGTGGTAACGCTTCACTACTCCCGATATAGGCAATTAATTTTGGCGATCTAATCTTTAAAAGCAGCTTTCCCCAGCTAATCATCAAGAACAGCCGAAACTTCTTCCACCAATTAAACATCTGCGTCGCTCCTCACCTTTACTTTTATTAATTTATAAAAATTTTTCAAACTATATATTTTCCGAAAGATCTATTTCATTTTATCTTCGTGAAAAATCCTTAATACTAGCTATACTTTCCAAAAGATCTAAGTTATTTTATCTTTGTGAAAAATTCTTAGTACTCTGAATATTTTCACTTGATAAAATAAGAGATCTTTATTGGAAACTATATTGATATTTTCACTTGATATAATGAAAGATCTTTACCGGAAAATATATATATCACTGTAATACTGCGGGAGGAATTAAAGCCTGAAAAGCTCCTTCTGGTGATAAAGCATGTTTATAAAGACCAATCACTACTTCATTGCTGACTAAAGGAAGTTCTTTCTGCCATACTGT
>JBFYZC010000323.1:0-8702 GCA_041309705.1 Bacillota bacterium
TTCACAAACCTAAAAATCAGGGGATGCAGCTGCATCCCCTTTTTAATAAATTAAATTATTTCTGCACTTGATATTTTTCTCGCTGTGTATAATGGGTATGCAGTAAATGATGTGACTTCTCACCCAAAGGTTCAACCAGAAAATCCTTATAAAGCTCAATAATTGCTGGATTTTCATGTGATTTACGTAGCTTCATCTCTTGGTCAGCTTGATAGATTGCTCTCATTCGCGCTTTTCTTTTCTCCAAATCAGTAGTAAGCGGCTGACCACCACCACCAATACAACCACCAGGGCAAGCCATAATCTCAATAAAATGAAAATCAGCTTTACCAGCTTTAATTAGCTCCATCAACTTTTTAGCATTCGCTAAACCACTGGCAACAGCCACCTTGACCTTCGTTCCATCTAAATCAACTGTAGCTTCTTTGATTCCTTCCAGACCACGCACTGCTTCAAAATCAAGCTTTTCTAATTCTTTTCCGGTTACTTTCTCACAAACTGTACGCAAGGCTGCTTCCATTACCCCACCAGTTGCCCCAAAGATCACACCAGCACCGGTAGAAATCCCCAATGGTGCATCAAACTCTTCTTCCGGTAGTTTGGCAAAATCAATTCCGGTTTCGCGCAACATCCGACCCAATTCACGTGTGGTCAAAACAAGATCAACATCTTGATAACCACTTGACTTCATCTCAGGACGTCCACATTCATATTTCTTGGCAGTACATGGCATAATTGAGACTGAATAAATATTCTTCGGATCAAGCTGCATCTTCTGCGCATAATAGGTCTTAACCAGTGCGCCAAACATCTGCTGTGGTGATTTGCAAGTAGAAAGATGCTCAAGAAATTCAGGATAAAAATGCTCAATATATTTAATCCAACCAGGACTACACGAAGTAATCATTGGTAAAGTTCCCTTATTTTGTAGGCGTGAAAGTAATTCATTTCCTTCTTCAATAATAGTTAAATCTGCCGTAAAGTCAGTATCAAACACTTTAGCAAAACCAAGTCGGCGTAACGCAGCTACCAATTTACCAGTTACCAGAGAACCTGCAGGCAGACCCAGTTCTTCACCAATCGCCACTCGAATAGCTGGTGCCACTTGTACTACTACATGCAACTCCGGATTAGACAAAGCCTTCCAAACTTTTGCAGTATCATCAACTTCATAGATTGCACCTACGGGACAGACATGGATACATTGACCACACAAAGTACAGGCAACATCACCTAAAGAATGAACACAAGCAGGAGCAACCTGAGTTTCCATCCCACGATTTACTGGAGCTAAAGCACTCACACCTTGAACTTTTTCACAAACTGCAACACAGCGACGGCATAAGATACATTTCTCAGGATCGCGTACAATCGATGGTGTTGAAGCATCAATTGGCAGTTCTACTTTTTTGGCGGCTGGAAAACGTTGCGAACGAATTCCCAATTTATTTGAAAGTGCTTGCAGTTCACAAGAACCATTACGCACACAGTTTAGACAATCTTGCGGATGATTAGAGAGTAACAATTCAAGATTGGTCTTGCGTGCGGTTCTAACTGCAGGAGTGTTGGTCTTAACCTCCATTCCTTCAGCTACCGGTTGGGCACAAGCAGCTTGCAAAGCACGGGCTCCCTTAACTTCAACCATACAGACCCGACACATCGCTCTGGTCTCTAAAGTTGGATGATAACATAGCGTTGGAATCTCAATCCCTGCTTTTTTAGCAGCACTTAAAATTGTCGTTCCAGCAGGAACTTCTACTGTTTGCCCATCAATTATCAATTTCACCAAATCCATTAGTACACTTCCTCTCAAAATTATCTTGAAATATATAAACAAAATATTTTTTCACGAATTACCCACAATAATTCTTTTACATGTTGCCAGATTATCTTTTACTTGTTTCCAGAGTTCGCTAACGCTAAGACCACTTCGCGGATCTCGCAAATCAGGATCTAAATCTAACAATGGCAGCAAAACAAAAGATCTTTCCTTGAATTTAGGATGTGGAATCGAGAGTTGTGTAGTCTCAAAGACCCAATCGTTAAAGAAGAGCAAATCTAGATCAATCAAACGTGGTCCATAACGAAAGTTTGGTTTTCGTCCCAATTTCATTTCGATTTCTTTTAAAATCTTCAAAAAACTGGTTGGTCCAATTTCGGGTGATAGTAATCCGCGAAAAACTTGATTAAAAAACCACGGTTGCTCAGTTACTTCCACTGGTTCACTATAATATATTGGTGAGGCAACCAACGAACCATCTAATTTTTCATTCAATAAGCTAGCTGCTTCTGCAAGAATTGCCTTGGAATCGCCTAGATTGCTTCCTGCACCAATATAAACTAAATTAGCTGTTTTTGATGGCATCATACATCCTGACTGCTCGTGCTACTGCTTGGAGGTCATGAATTCGTAAAATATTAGCACCTTTACCGATTCCCCACAATGAAGTGGCAATGGTACCTTCCAAACGATCCTCAACTGGGAGGTTCAGCGTTAATCCAATGATCGATTTACGTGAAGTACCTAATAAAATCGGTTTTCCTAGCACCTTTAATTGGTCTAAATTTTTTAAAGCTTCCAAATTTTGAGGATAAGTTTTTCCAAAGCCAATCCCCGGATCAATAATGATCTTCTCTGGTGAGATTCCAGCTTGAACGGCAATCTCAATCGATTCTGTTAAAGAGTTCGTGATCTCTGAGATTAATGATTGATAATTAGAGTTTTCTTGATTATGCATAATAATTACTGGAGCCTTAGCTGCTGCCACCACCTGTGCCATACGATGTTTAGGATCCCAGGGTGACCTAAGTCCCCAAATATCATTAATAATTGTTGCTCCAAGTTCTAAAGCTTGCTCTGCAATCTCTGGTTTGTAAGTATCCACTGAAATTGGTACCCGAACTACCTTGACCATTTCTTTGAGTATTGGTAGTAATCGTTTGGCTTCTTCATCTGCATTTATCTGCAGTGCGCCTGGACGACTTGACTCAGCTCCCAGATCTATAAAATCAGCTCCAGCCGAGACCATTTGCTCTGCCTGAGCTAAAGCAGCATCAATCTCATTTGACTCTACTTTAGTATAAATTCCATCTTTTGAAAAGGAATCTGGAGTTAGATTAATAATTCCCATCAGATAGATACGTGACCAATCAAATTCTACTGTCTCAAGTTTTAGTGCCGCAGGTTTTCGTGAATAATTCTCTAAAGCGCACTCTAAATTTATCCCTAATTCCGACAAACCAAAAGGCTGCTGCTTTAATTTACCAATGAACTGTTGCAACTGTTTTTTTGTACCGCCCAACAGGAGCGCACTAGGGGATGTTTGCTGATTTGTGCTACAAACCTTCCAATTCACGGCAGCTTCTGCACCACGTGCTAACATTTCCTGTTTGATGATGATTGCTTGTTGAAAACTCAACTGATCAAGTTTGATGGTATAATGTTGAAACTTATCAACCATGATCGCGATTCCACGAGGATCAACACCAATTTCAGCCATTTCTTTATTTAGCTCATGCAGCTCAAGATGTTGTTTAATTAAAATATTTTTCGCGATCAAAACCACCTCATTCTTGTCTCTTCAAAATGAGTATTCTCTATCATTTAAATTTTGCCTGCTGATTTAGTGAAATTTTTCACATATTTTTTACAAAAATTAAACCCCCGAAAATCGGGGGCATCCGCTAATGGTCATCAATCAAAAATGACAACTGTAAATCCGCCTTATATCCAGTTACCTTACCATCATGTACGGTAGCACTGAGATTAGTTACCTCAACACTGCTAATATTCCGAATTGTTTCTGATGCTTTCTCCACTGCTTGTTCAATAGCATCTTTCCAACCATCTGGAGAATCTGCTATCAACTCAACTACTTTCAATACATTCATTCTGCAATCTCCTCCCATAAATAAAAAACCTAGCAGATCTAGTTTTCTAGATTGCCAGGATTATTATGCATCATGTTTCTTCACTCAAATAAAGCTGCCGCAGACGGCGCAAAGCATCTTTTTCTAAACGACAAATCTGTACCTGTGAGACTTCAAATATTGCTGCTACTTCTGCCTGAGTCTTTTCTTGAAAGAATCTCAACTCAATTAACTGTTGCAAACGTGGCGTCAATTTAGCAATAACCTCTTGTAGCGCATATTGTTCTAAAAAGCAACTATACTCTTCTTCAATTCCAACTGTCTGTTCGCGCGAGAATCCTTCACCTTCATCGTCACCAAAGATCTCCTGCAACGAATTTACCGGACGAATCGCTTCCAGCGCAGTAGCAATCTCTTCACGACTCAGACCAGTTGCAGTCACCAGCTCCGAGAGGGTCGGTTCTCGTCCAAAAGTACCATTCAACTCTAGACGCATCTGCTCTACTTTTAAGGCATTCTCTTTCAAACTACGACTAACTTTCAAAGGTCCTTCATCACGCAGATGCTGCTTAATCTCCCCAATAATTACC
The DNA here is from genome assembly GCA_041309705.1 of Bacillota bacterium. GTDB lineage: Bacteria > Bacillota > UBA4882 > UBA8346 > UBA8346 > JBFYZC01. The sequence goes on from JBFYZC010000323.1 coordinate 4,461, forward strand.
GGAACTGCATAAGTAGAAAATTTCACCCCATATGTAGGATTAAACTTTTCGACGGCTTTCATTAGACCAACACAACCAATCTGAAAGAGATCTTCCAGTTCACCTCGTCCCGCAAATCTTTGCGTAATACTCATCACCAGTCGTAAATTATGCTGGACAATAATCTGCTTTGCTTCAGAATCACCATTGCGAAACCGATGAATCAATTTTAAAAATTCTGATTCGGAAAGCAATTGACATTCCGGAAGATCAAAACTAACCCTAACTGATGCGAGAGAGCCCTGCATTGGCGGACCCCCGTTCTGGATGCTTCTTCATCACTACGGTTGTTCCTTTCTCAGGTTGCGATTCAATTCCCATATCATCCATAAATGACTCCATAAAAACTAGACCCAAACCCATTCTTTCAGGTTCAGTTGAAAAAGTAGCTTGTTTTGCCTGTTCAATATCGTTAATTCCTTTACCATAATCACGAATTTTAATCACTAAATTATTATTCTTGATTGCTAAATTCATCTGTATCAAACCAGGTTTACCTGGATAAGCGTGAATTACACAATTGGAAACAGCTTCAGAAACTGCCACGCGAATCTCTTCAATCTCTGCCAATGTGAATTCTAACTGTGCCGCAAAAGATGCCGCCATCATTCGCGCTAATCCAACATTCTCTGGTAGACTAGGAAATCTTAGCTTAAGATAGTTACTTGTCATTCCAAACCTCCAAATTAATCCAGAAACTCATCTTCACCGAAACATCCTCCACTAATAAATATACTATTACTAATTTCCCATTGCCTGACGACGGTCATCATAGATTCCCATAATCCTTAATAAACCTGATAATTCAAATACTTTTCTCAAAGGAGCAGAAACATTAATTGCCGAGAGCCTGCCACCTCGCTGTGTCATATGCTTAAAACGCCCTAAGATGACTCCCAATCCGGAGCTGTCAATAAACTCAACATTGGTAAAGTCAATTACTAAATGCTTAATAAAATCATATTGAGCGAGTTTTTCTTCCACAGTTTCTTTAAACATTGGCGAAGTGTGTAAATCTAGCTCTCCATTGATCTGGATGAATAAAGTACCACCAATTCTTTCCGTTTCAATTCGCAATAGAAAGCCTCCTTTTCAAAAACCTTATCCAAAACTTTCGCCATTTGCATCATAAATCCTTTCCCGAAAAATAATAAAAATAGCCATAAAATAGCTATTTTTAAAAGTTTTCTAATAATTATATTTAGTCAATAACATTGCCCAGCTACATTATTTAATTACCCGCAAACGTGAACGCCGCTGTTTTAATCGAACACTACCATTAGCTCCATTACGATTTTGTTTGTATCCTTTACTATAAAAACCACCTGACCATGAGCCATAATCAGTAAAAAGATAGACGATTGGAATACCTGATAAAGTAGCAATGGCGATTAAAGGATGAACTCTAACATAGCTAGAAAAAGTCAGACCCGCAACCAGCCATGCCATCCATTTAGCTCGCATTGGAATCAAGCCAAACAATAACGTGTCTTGATAAGGATGGAGTCTTGCCCATGCCCAGGTTACTCCAGTCAGAAGCAGCCAGATACCCTGATACTGATAGCTACTTCCTACCAATAAACGTTCCGTCACCACGATAACAAGCCCGGTTGTTATCGTTACTGTTGATAGAAAAAAACTATACATTTTAATTCCAAAATTTCTTTCAATATTACCACCAACCGACCAAAACCAGAGTAGTCCAAAGAATAACGATAAAAAATCCAGATTCACCAATGGATAAGTTAGTAATGTCCAAGGTAGCCAGAAAGCCTTTTCTGGATTTAACTTGAGTAAATGATTTAATCCCAAAAAACCAAGGAGCAGATTCAGAAAGAAAAATACTGCAGTAAATGCTACTATCCCTTTCGTAATCGGAGTAAACTCCTGAAACAAAAAACGCCGCACCCGATAGAGTAATTCGTTCATCAATTGTCCTCCAAATTGAAGAGTATTTAGCTCTATTATACTAAAAAATCAATTACTTGAATAGTCAAAACTAATGGATTTACAGAGATACTTTCTAAAAGATCTATATATTTTCCGAAAATCTATATGTTTTCCGAAAAATATAATTCATTTTATCTTCGCAAAGATAATAACTCTTTTCTCTGGTTAAAGAATAAAATCAGTTGATAAAAAGTTTGATTTATGTTCACGCACAATCTTCGTAATCAATTGTTTATTCGCCTCATTCTCTTTTGCCGCCACCAATGTACGAATTGAAAAGACACGTAACGCATCAGAGACTGAGAGTGTTCCTTCGGCAGAGTCTTTTCTGCCCGTAAACGGAAAGGTGTCTGGTCCACGCTGACACTGACTATTCAGATTAACCCGTGATAATTGATTGACTAATGGATCGATCAACTGTGCCAATTGATCAGGGTCGTTACCAAAGATACTTACCTGTTGCCCATATTTTGAATTCTCAATATACTCAATCGGAGTTGCTAATTCCCGAAATGGCACTACCGGAATCACTGGTCCAAACTGTTCTTCATGATAGAGACGCATTTGCGCATTGACCGGATAGACCAGTGCCGGAAAGAAGAGCGTTCCCGCTTGAGCTCCACCACTAGGATTAATCACTTTGGCGCCAAATTCTTTCGCATCGGTGAGCAATTCATTTAAATAATCAATTTTCCCCGTTTCAGGTAGTGGCGTAATACTTACCCCATTCAACCAAGGCATTCCTGCCTGCAACTTTTCGATTGCCAAAGCGAATCGTTCCAAAAATTGCTCAACAATTTTTTCATGGGCAAAGATTAACTTCAAAGCAGTACAGCGCTGCCCATTAAAGGAGAGTGTTCCTTGCAGACATTCTGCAACCGTCAACTCCAGATCAGCATCAGGTAAGATAATCGCTGGATTTTTAGCATCCAAACCCAGAATACTCCGCAAACGATGTGGTTTAGGATGCTGCTTCTTAATTGTATCGACAATCTTACTGCTCCCAATAAAAGCCAAGACATCAATCTGCCCCGAAGACATAATCGGCTCAATAATCTTTGCCCCACGCCCATAAACAAAATTGACTACTCCAGGCGGAAAGGAGTCACGAAAGATTTCAAGCAATGGACGAAAGAGCAATGTCCCAAATTTAGGTGGCTTGCAGACTACAGTATTTCCCATAATTAAGGCAGGAATCAGAGTAGCAAAAGTCTCATTCAGTGGATAATTATATGGTCCCATACACAAGACCACCCCTAGTGAAGCACGTCGAATCTGACCAATAATCCCTTCTTCCACTACAAACCGAGAGGAAGCATGATCCAGATCTTTTAATGCCACAATCGTATTCTTAATATAATCCAAGGTACGGTCAAACTCTTTATTCGCATCAGTAATACTCTTACCGATCTCCCAGATTAAAATTCGCACAATTGCCGTTTTCTCTGCTTGCATCCGTGCTGCAAAAGCTTCTACGCGATGAATTCGTTCCGATACCGACATCGTTGGCCAGAGACCTTTACCATTCTGATAAGCTTTAACTGCTGCTTGCAAACCTTCCATCACCAAAGCTTCTGGTAAGAGCGGGTACGAACCCAGCAATTTCTGACTCAAACCAGCTTCAGTACGGATACAAATTGGTGCATAGACCTCTTGAGACTCCCCTTCCCAAATCCTTAATTCTCCATCAACCAGATACTCATTTTGTTTAATTAATTCATCAAATTGAAACTCACTCGGAATCTCGTTCTCGCAAGGAAACAATTCTGCTAAATCTCGTCCCATCCCTCTTCACTCCCCAAATTCAATCTTCTCCAACAATTTTTAGAAATAAAACCAAGCTAAAACCAGCAATTCGGCTTTAGCTTTAATTTTATCTATATTTATTGTTTCTAACCCAATTCGCCACTAAAATTTCATTTCCTGCCATCATTTCACTCCATTGAATACTCAGTTAACAAACGTTCTTTCAACTCCCAGAGTTTTTTCGAAAGGTCAACATAATAGTGATGTGGATTTTCAAAACGTAGTATCTCATCCCAAAAAGTAGCTAATTCCTGCCGACAAGTCTCCTGAATACTCTTTAAATCAGGACTCTCGTAAACAACTTTTCCTTCAGCAAAGAGCTTCACCAAAAGTGGACGAGCCGTAAAATTAGTAATCAACTTCTTCTTCCAGGGATGCTCTGGGTCAAACAGCTCATACGGTTTTGTCTCATCAATCACTTCATCAGGTAAACTCAAGAGATCAGCG
>JBFYZC010000324.1:0-7468 GCA_041309705.1 Bacillota bacterium
GGTGGATGCTACACCTCAAGCAGTAAAGTCCAACACTGCTGTTACCAGCACATCAAGTGATTTAGCAAAGCATAATTCTACAAAAAAAGAAGCTCTCCCAAGCAAGACTCTAAGAGTAAAAATTAAAGTAACCAAGTCCCTGCCTGATACTACTAAAAATGCTACTCCTTTTCAAGTCAAAAAAAACACTTCCGCTACTACTGCAGTCGCCGATGCAAATTCATCAGAGACACCAAGCAAACTAATTAACGAAATTTCAAACTCGCCAGAAGCAAGGGCTCAAAATAGCGTAACTCCCCCCATCGCCAGCCCAGAATTCATCGCGGCACAAAAGATCAAGCATCTCCAACCGTTATATCCCAAGCTTGCGCGGAAAAAGAACTGGTCGGGAGTGGTCATCTTAAATTTAAGTATCTCCACCACTGGCACGGTTATGGAGGTTAAAATTATTAAATCATCTGGTTATCAAATTTTAGATCAAGCCGCCATCGCTGCGGTTCAAGCATGGCGTTATCAACCTGCTACTACCGCAGGTCTAGCAGTAGTTTCTGAAAAATCAGTCAAACTACAATTTAAACTGGAGGACGATTAAATGATACTGCTCAAACAGGGCGGCTTAGTAATGATTCCTTTGCTAATCTGTTCAATTCTAATGCTTACGATTATCATCGAACGCTTCTGGGTTTTTCAGCAACAAATGAAAACCCCATTATTTAACTTACCTGAGCCGCTGGAAACAATCACGTCTCTACGTCAGCATCTCTTAACTTTGCACACCATCATCACGATCGCCCCGATGCTTGGTTTATTAGGTACTGTTACCGGCTTAATGAACTGCTTCAACTTACTGGGAAACAAAACAAGCCTCACCAACCCCGCCGAAATGAGTCTTGGGATCAGTGAAGCCTTGGTCACTACTGCGGCGGGAATCATCATTGCCATCATTGCGATTATTTTTTATAACTACTTTAACCATCGTCTCGAAAACTACATCTCAGATTACAACTACTCTTGTAAAGGATTAAGCGAAGATGCACAAACATCGCGAGATTAAACTAGCCACTTTACCAGCTCCCAAAGTAGAGCTAATCAATTTGATCGATGTTCTAATCACGCTAATTGCCTTTTTCTTATTAACGACCGTCTTTAATCAGCAGACCAACAAGTTAGAGATCAACCTCCCTCTGACGCACTCCCAATCCCAGCCCAGCATCACTAAACAGGTCGAACTGCAACTGGATCAGGATGGAAAAATTTTTTATCAGGGGACAGCACTAAAGCTTAACGAATTAAAAAAGCAACTCCAGTTACTAACTCCTGAGACTGCGCTGCTGATCAAGGCTGATCGTGCTTGTCCTTTCCAACCATTGGTTGACCTTTTAGAGCTCCTAAAAAATATCGGTTTAAATAAAATTGCTTTTGCAACCAGAGAATTTTAATATATTGAGTGAACCTTTAGTAGGAACCAGGTCGCGACCTGTCTCTACTAAGAATTTTTTACGAAAATAAAATGAAATGGATCTCTCAGAAAATATATACGTACACAAAAAACTGCCCTGTTGGGCAGTTTTCTTTTTACACACTCTAAAATTTTACTATTAAACAATCCCATAAGCCAGCATTGCTTTCGCAACTTTAGTAAATCCAGCAATATTTGCACCCATGACATAGTTTCCTTTGTCACCATAAACCTCTGAAGCATCCAGACAAGATTTATGAATATTCTTCATAATTCCCTGTAATCTTTGGTCTACTTCCTCACGTGTCCAGGCAAGACGCAGACTGTTTTGAGACATTTCCAGACCAGAAGTCGCTACCCCACCCGCATTAGCAGCTTTACCAGGACCATAAAGTATTTTATGATCAAGATAGATCTTGATTGCTTCTGGAGTTGATGGCATATTTGCTCCCTCAGAAATACAGTAGCAACCTTGCTTGACTAGCGCTTCAGCATTCTTCTCGTCAATCTCATTTTGAGTTGCCGATGGGAAAGCCACATCAACTTTCAAGGATTGTTCCCGAATCACATCCCAGACACTCTTGCCTTCATAATAAGTCGCACCAAATTCATCTGCATATTCACTCATACGACCACGACGATTATTCTTCAGATCAATCACATAAGCTAATTTTTTAGCGTCGATTCCTTTCTCATCAATGATTGTACCATTTGAATCTGAAAGTGAAATCACCTTACCACCTAATTGATTGACTTTCTCTACTGTGTATTGAGCAACATTTCCAGAACCGCTCACTGCAACAATCTTGCCTTTGAAATCTTTCCCTTGAGTAGCGAGCATCTCCGCTGCAAAGTAAGTCGCACCATAACCAGTTGCCTCGGGACGAATCAAACTCCCACCATACTCTAGACCTTTACCAGTCAAAACTCCAGTATGCTCATTACGAATCTTTTTATAGTAACCATACATAAACCCGATCTCGCGACCACCCACTCCAATATCACCTGCTGGAACATCCACATCTGCTCCAATATGACGATAGAGTTCACGCATGAAAGCTTGACAAAAACTCATCACTTCCCGATCAGATTTACCTTTAGGATCAAAATCAGAACCACCTTTAGCTCCACCCATTGGTAACGAAGTTAATGAATTCTTAAAAATCTGCTCAAAACCCAAAAACTTAATAATTCCCAAATTTACGGAAGGATGAAATCTCAAACCACCTTTATATGGACCAATTGCATTATTGAACTGTACACGGAAACCACGGTTCACTTGAACATTACCTTTATCATCAATCCAAGGAACTCGAAAAATAATCATCCGATCTGGCTCGACAATTCGTTCATAAATATTTGCTTTAACAAATTCTGGATGTTTATCCACAGTTGGAGCTAGAGTTTCCATTACTTCCACTACAGCTTGAATGAATTCTGGTTGACTTGCATCTTTAGTTTTCACTTTGGCAATAACATCATTACAAATCGCTTTAGCATTAGTCAAATTAAATTCCTCCTAATTTAATCATAATAATAGCTTTACATTTTTTTTACAGTTTATTAAGTTAAAATTCACACAATTTATTATAACTAATTTTGCTGTTTATATCAACGATATATTTGTGTGTTTCACAATGTATACAGAATATTTGATAAGGCATCTATATATTTTCCAGTAAGCATCTTCCATTTTAACGAATAAAAATATCCCGCGTATTAAAGATTTTTTATGAAGCTAAAATGAAATAGATCTTTCGGAAAATATCTAAATAATCTCTGCTCATTCAACAGATCCTAGGCAGTTGGTCACCGACTAACATCTCAAGGACTCGCTGCCCACCAGTTATTGTCTTTAAATAAACTTTACCTGGATAGGTACTGTCAATCTCACCAATTATTGCTGCTTGCTGACCAAAGGCGTGCTGACGCAAGACAGCTACGATCTCTTGGGCTTGAGTCGCTGCTACGATTAGCAAAACCTTACCCTCGTTTGCTAAATAGAGTGGCTCCAACCCTAGTATCTCACAGATCCCCGCCACCCCATCCTGTACCGGAAGTTGCTCTTCGAAGAGTCTAATCCCAAATCGACCCTCAGTTACTAATTCATTTAAAGTGGTCGCCACACCACCTCTAGTTGGATCACGCATTACTCTAATCGCTTGGGAATAATCTCTAGTAAGCATCTGCAGCAACCCATTTAATGGCGCACAATCACTAACAATCTCACTTTGCAGCTTAAAGTCTTCTCTTTCCAAAAGAATCGCGGTACCATGATCACCTATCGTGCCGGAGATAATCACCTGATCTCCCGGCTGAATCTTCTGGGTTGAAAAAGTTATTCCCTCGGGAATAACCCCCACTCCCGAGGTATTGATGAATAATTGATCTACACAGCCTCTTGGAACTACTTTGGTATCCCCGGTTACAATCATTACTTTGGCTTCTCTAGCAGTCTCTGCCATTGAGATGACGATTTTTTCTAATTTATCTATCGGAAAGCCTTCTTCGATGATCATCCCACAACTCAAGTATCTGGGAATCGCTCCACAAACTGCCAGATCATTTACTGTCCCGCAGACGGCTAGCTTGCCAATGTTTCCATTTCTAAAAAAAATCGGACTGATCACATAGGAGTCCGTGGTAAAAGCAAGCTTCCCCTGGGATACGCCAAAGATTGCCGCATCACTTCCCTCCAGAAGAATCTTGTTTTCAAAATGTCGCTGAAATAGCTCTCTAATTAAAAGATGGGTTAATCTTCCACCACTACCATGCGCCAAAGTAATCAGTTCACTCATCAAGCTCCCCCTCCAATCAGACTCATTCTCACTCCCGAGTACCTTGGAGAGACTCCCGAGTACCTTGGAGACACTTCGGAGTACCTCGGAGACACTCCCGAGTACCTCGGAGATACTCCCGACTACCTCGGCGAGACTCCCGAGTACCTCGGAGACACTCCTGAGTACCTCAGAGACACTCCCAAGTACCTTGGCGAGACTCCCGAGTACCTTGGAGACACTCCCGAGTACCTTGGAGAGACTTCAGAGTACCTTGGAGACACTCCCGAGTACCTCAGAGAGACTCCCGAGTACCTCGGCGAGACTCCCGAGTACCTCGGAGAGACTTCGGAGTACCTCAGAGAGACTCTGTACCACCTTAACTATGCTTCAAAGCAACACTTCAGCATATTGATAATAAGCAGCGCAACTTCCTTCACTGGAAACCATACATGCACCCACCGGATTTTCTGGAGTACATGCCTTGCCGAAGAGTGGACACTCATGTGGCAGAGACTTTCCTGTTAAAATATCACCACAACTACAGCCGGCTGGTTCTTTAGCAACTTCATCATTAGCAAAGTCCACCAGCCTCCAAGCATCCAGTTCACGATATTTCTCCTTTAATTTAAGTCCTGATTTGGGAATCAGTCCGATTCCACGCCAGATTGCGTCGCATTCTTCAAAGATCTGATAAGTTTTTGCCAAGGCAAGCTTATTTCCAGCTGGATTAACAACTCTGGCATAAAGGTTTTCTACCTTGGGCTGATTATGCTCAGTCTGCCGCAACAGTTGATAGATTGCTCCCAAGAGATCTACTGGCTCAAAACCCGCAACCACACCCGGGATGCCATATTGCTCAGCCAATTCCTGATAAAAACTAGTACCAATGATCGCACTTACATGTCCCGGATAGATATATCCGTCAATTTTAAGTTCAGGATCGGTAGCCAGCCTCCGCATTGCCTCAGGAATGGTTTTATTGGCAGTCAGAAGCAGATAGTTCGTGACTCCTGCTTTTAATGCCTCTAAAACCGAGAGCGCAATTACCGGATGAGTTGTTTCAAAACCCACCGCGAGAAAGATTACCTTCTTTTCTGGGTTTGCCTTCGCAATTGCAACATTATCTAATGGAGAATAGACCATCCTGATCTCGCTACCTCGGGCTTTCTCGCTCAAAAGACTTTTACCTTGATAAGGAACTCGCAGCAGATCTCCAAAAGTAGTCAAGATCACCTCGGGGTCTTTGGCAAGCTGAAGGGCTGCTTTAAAATAAGCACTCGGGGTCACACAAACCGGACAACCTGGACCAGAAATAAGTCTGATCTGCTTGGGCAAGATACTTCTGATCCCAAACCGTGAAATCGCCATGGTATGAGTACCGCATACTTCCATAATCTTTAATGCTCTACCATCATACTCCTGAATTAGTCGAACCAGTTGCTCTGCTAACTCCTTATCCTGATATAAAGCCCGAATCTGCTGTTTCATCACTCTCTTCTCCAAATTTTCGTAATAATTCAATGATCTCTAACGCGGCTTGCTGCTCCAGCTTCGAGATTGCACAACCAGCGTGAATAATTACGTAATCTCCTACTGCCACCGACTCTAAGAATTCTAAAGAAATCTCACGCGTAACGCCCATAATATCTATGGTGGCCCTCTTTTGCTCAATTGCAATTATCTGCCCGGGTATTGCAAGACACATCTTGATTACTTCCTTCCTGAATAAATTCCCCATTCAAATATCGCTTCAAGGCAATTGCCGCCTGCCCCAGTGAGATTCCGCCATCGTTAGTTGGTACTTGACTATGCAGATAAACTCGAAAGTTATTTTGTTTTAATTCTTTTACTGTCAGTTCCAGCAGTAATCTGTTTTGGAAGACACCTCCACTTAATGCAACCTCATTTAAACCATACTTTTCTCTCAACATCACACATAGCTCAACCAACAAAACCGCTAGGGTACGGTGAAAATCACCCGCAATCAACGCCACACTCCTGCCGTTTAAAAGATCATTCACAATTCCTTGCACCAGACCAGCCAGACAGATCAGATACTGCTCTGCTACTTCCTTCACGGTATACGAATAAAGCTGCTTCTCACCAAGAACCGCCAGCTGTTCCAGTCGAATCGCCGCCTGACCCTCGTAGCTGATGAGATCACATAAGCCAAGAATCGAGGAGACAGCATCAAAAAGCCTGCCCACACTGCTCGTCAAGGGAGTATTGATTCGCTTGATTATTTGCTGTTTGACCAGTTCAAATTTTGCTGAATCAATTCTATCATAAAAATAGGGTATCAACTCAGGTAATGCTTCACTATAATGCTGCATGATATAACTCAATGCCATCCGCCACGGTTCTCTAATCGCAGCTGCTCCACCTGGCAATGGCAGATATTCAAAATGAGCTACTCTTTCGAAGTGCGCATAATCTCCTACAAAAAATTCTCCGCCCCAGAGCTGTCCATCTTCTCCATAGCCAGTTCCATCAAAGACTACCCCAATCACTTGATTGGAAAGCTGATTCTCAACCATACATGCTGCCAGATGTGCCTGATGATGTTGCACAGGGATTTTAAGTAACCCCTTGATTTCCAAAGCATATTTAGTTGCCAGGTACTCCGGATGCTGATCAAAAGTAATAATCTCAGGCTTTACATTAAAAATCTTCTGAAAATGCTCAATTCCCTCTTCAAAAGAGATTAAGGTTTCAAGGTTTTCCAGATCGCCAAGATGATGGCTGAGCAATGCCTGATGTTCTTTGGTGAGACAAAAGGTATTCTTCTGTTCTGCGCCACAAGCCAAAAGCGCAGGTAATTCAGGCAGTTTTAACTCATTACCCAAGACTACTCGCAAATCCAGCGGGAATGGTACATAGCCTCGCGCTCTTCTGAGCAGATATTCTCGCCCCTCAAAAACACTGGTCACTGAGTCATCAATTCTGATCAAGATCTCACGATTATTTATTAGAAAATAGTCAGCCAGCTCTTTTAAACCGCCCAGCGCCTCTGTATCCTGATAAAAGATTGGTGCACCCGCAGAGTTCCCACTGGTCATTACTAAGAGATCAATTGTTGGGCTAAACAATAAATACTGTAGCGGAGTATAGGGGAGCATTATTCCCAGTCGATTGCTATCCGGCGCAATCTTTTCCGTATCCAGTTCACAGTTCAGCCTTTTTTCCAGTAAAACAATCGGTCGCTTCAGTCCACCAAGCAATGCTTGCT
>JBFYZC010000325.1:0-3152 GCA_041309705.1 Bacillota bacterium
CCTGGCGTCATAATGATAAAATTACTAATCTCATCGACAAAATTGAAGGGCAAGTTTATCATGAATTAAAGTTAATCTCTGGGCTAGTTTTGGAGATTCCCAGCCTCTCACTTGAAGAGCTGGCGCGTTTACGATATGTAAAAAAAGTCTGGGTTGATCTTCCTGTTAGCGCCAGCCTAGATGTTGCCGCACCAACGATTGGCAGTACCGCTGCTCAAAAACTCGGTTACACTGGCAAAGGAATTAGCGTTGCGGTCATTGATACTGGAATTCACCCCCATTCTGATTTTATTACGCCAGAAAATCGTATCATTGCTTGGCAGGATTTCGTTAACCAAAAAACTAACCCTTATGATGATAATGGTCATGGTACACATGTTGCAGGAATTATTGCCAGTAATGGCAGCGCGTCCAATGGACGTTACTCTGGAATTGCTCCCGAAGCAAACTTAATTGGTGTTAAAACCTTAGATAATAATGGTTCGGGATACATCTCCAACATTATCTCTGGGATTGAATGGTGCATCAAAAATGGTGCTGCATATCATTTAAAAGTAATCAATCTCTCACTTGGCGCACCTGCTCAAGCTTCATATAAAACAGATCCAATCTGTCGTGCCACTACAGCTGCCTGGCAAAAAGGAATTGTAGTAGCAGTGGCTGCTGGTAATGATGGTCCATTACCCAGTAGTATTAATTCGCCTGGGATCAATCCAGTAATCATTACTGTTGGTAATCTGAATGACCATGAGACAATCTCTCCACAAGATGATCAATTAAGCGACTCCTCCAGTCGTGGTCCTACTAATGAGCAACTCAATAAACCAGATCTAGTGGCACCGGGTACAAACATCACTTCAACTTGGATCAACAATAATTATAAATCTTTAACTGGAACTTCGATGGCAACACCAATGGTTAGTGGTGCAGTTGCACAATTACTACAAAAATATCCCAAGTATTCACCCAACAAAGTTAAAAAAAGTCTAATTAATAACGCCAAACCACTTGGACTTGATCAAAATCTCCAAGGCGCAGGTGCCTTAAATCTCGAAGGACTCTTCACTTCGAAGAATGAATCTCTCTTGCTACGCTTCATCAAGCAAGTGCAATGCCCCCACTTATGAAAGCGGGGGCATTATTTTTATACTACACTTACGACTTAAAAGCACCCATCGAGGCTCCTTTAATAAAGAAACGTTGTAACATGCTACAGACAATTACTACTGGCATACTTGAGATAATTACTCCTGCAAAAGCAACCTGATAGTACTCGCGGTACTGGTCAAATAACATATTGATCCCAATCGTCAAGGTCTGTAGCTCAGTACTATGCAAGAATAAAAGTGGCATCAAATAATCATTCCAATAAATAAATGACTGTGTAATAATCAAAGTAGCAATCGCTGGTTTTAACATTGGTAGCACAATTGCAAAAAATGTTCTTAATTTGCTAGCACCATCAACCAATGCTGCTTCCTCAATCTCAACTGGTACTGTATTCATAAAACCAGACATTAAAAAGACTCCAAATGGTAAAGAAGTTGCAATATAGAAAAAAATGATGCCATAAAATTTGTCAATAAACCCGAGCGCCCCTCCCCAATCATACATCGGAACAAAAATTGCTTGATATGGGACTAATAGACCGACAATAAAAAAGTAATATAAAAAGTTGCCATATGCTTTTTTGGTTCGAGAGATTACATATCCGATCATACTACTAAAGATAACGGTAAATAGTGACGAGAACAGTGTGATAATTGTTGTATTGCCCATAATCTGAAAATATTTTAATTTATCCACGATTTCGGTAAAATTTTCAAGATACACTTTAGTAGGTGGTTGAATTGGTAAAGTATTAAAAATATCCAGACGATCTTTGAAAGCATAAAAAATACACATCATAAAAGGAAAGAGATAAAAAAGGGCGATAATCAGCATTAGCATTTGTAAACCAAAATACCCAAATTGAAAATTTCTCTCTGGAATTTGTAACATCCGATTTTCTAAATAGCCATCAAGTTTTTTATTCATAGTTGAATCTCCTTATTCCTAAAAAATTTCAGTTGTGCCATTGCAAAAATCATTAAACAACCGAGGAAAATAACTGAAATTGCCGAGGCATAAGCAGGACGACCTACTCCAAAAGCCATATTATAAATCAATAGAATAATCGATTCCGAAGCATGACCTGGTCCACCACGTTTAGTTGCAGTAACTACTAAGTCAAATAATTTCAAGCTCCCAGTGCTGATTGAGACTACGCAGATGGTAATGGCTGGTGCAATCATTGGCAGAGTAACATGCTTAAATTTACTCCAAAAATTACCTCCATCAATCTCGATTGATTCATACAATTCCAATGGAACCGATTGTAATGCTGCTAAATAAACTACCATCCAATATCCAATCCATTGCCAGTTGTTAATCACTACTAATCCCGCCATCACCGTATTTGGATCACTGAGTAAAGAAAAATTATAACTGGTCTTTAACAAAGTATTTATTGATGGTAGCACATCCGTATAGATTCGATTCCAGATATATCCGACTAAAATTGGACTCAGCAAGGCTGGAATATAGATGATTGTTCGCAACAACTTCTTCCCTTTTATCTTGGAATCCAAAGCAACTGCAAATCCTAAAGCAAATATATTCTGAATTAAAGCATTCCAAAAAGTAAACTGCAGGGTAAACAAGAAAGAATAGCCAACCCGTGGATCCTTAAAAGCTTCTAAGTAATTAGCAAAACCAACATAATTTTTCGTCTCTGACAACCCATCCCAATCAGTAAATGAGTAACCAATTCCATTTAAAATCGGAATAATCATGCCAATTAAGTATACTAATAAGCCTGGTAAAATGAACAGTAAATAAGCAAATTCTTTACGACGTTTCAATTTTTTTAAAATCATCGTTCATCCTCCTTTTGTGATGACTTGAGATGCTTAAGTTCAAGCATAGTATATACTTTCCAATAAAGATCTTTCATTATATCGAGTGAAAATATCCTATAAACTTTCCAGTAAGCATCTTTCATCATATCATAGATAAAATGGATTAGATTTTCAGAAAGTATTAAACGTATTAAGGATTTTTTACGAAGATAAAATGAAATAGATCTTTCGAAAAATATATAGCTACCAAAA
>JBFYZC010000326.1:0-9926 GCA_041309705.1 Bacillota bacterium
AACTAACTTATAAACGCCACCAAAGACTGGTTCAGACTTTGAGGTAATCAAACGTTCTCCCACTCCAAAGAGATCGACTGGCGCTCCCTGCTGCAACAAATCACGAATAATATACTCATCCAGTGAGTTTGACGCAACAATCTTACAATCAGCAAATCCTGCCGCATCCAGCATTTTCCGTGCTTCCTTTGCCAGATAGGTCAGATCACCGCTATCAATTCTAATTCCTTTCGGGCGAAAGCCTCGCGGCAGAATCTCTTCCTGAAAAACGCGAATCGCATTCGGCACTCCTGATTTCAAGACATTATAGGTATCCACCAACAGCGTACAACTACTCGGATAGGTACGTGCATAAGCTCGAAATGCCTCCAGTTCAGTAGGGAAAATCTGAATCCAACTATGCGCCATCGTTCCAATCACTGGAATTCCAAAATCACGCTCCACAATTGTACAGGCAGTTCCAACCACTCCACCAATATAAGCAGCTCGTGCACCATAGATCGCCCCATCATATCCTTGTGCGCGACGCGAACCAAACTCCATCACCTCTCGCCCTTGAGCCGCTCGAACAATTCGATTTGCCTTGGTAGCAATCAAACTTTGATGATTAATGGTCAACAGAACCATCGTTTCAATAAATTGTGCTTGAATCGCCGGACCACGTACTACCACCATTGGCTCATGAGGAAAGATCGGGGTTCCTTCTGGAATCGCCCAGACATCACAGGTGAATTTAAATTTACTCAGGTAGTCTATAAAATCCTCGTCAAATAAATTTTTCTCTCGCAAATATTCCAGATCATCATCGGTAAATTCAAGCTGCTCTAAATACTCAATCAACTGTGCTACTCCAGCCATGATTGCTAAACCACCTTGATCGGGAACTTTACGAAAAAACATATCAAAATAAACAATTTTATCGCCAAGTCCATTTTGCAGATAGCCATTTGCCATGGTTAATTCGTAAAAATCAGTCAACATCGTCAAATTCATCTCATCAGCCTCCAACCATCGCACTTTACTACTATTATTTGATCTTTGACACAATTTCAATCCCATTCACTGACATATTATAAAGTGCCATCAGATTCATCAGATCACCATCATGTAACTCAAAATCATAGGTCTCGACTGCATTGACTGGCAGAATCACTCTTACTTGACGCTGCTGTAGATTAAACCAGGCTTTCAGTGCTAGTGCAAATTGCTGCACACAGAGATCAGTACAGTCACCCGTAATAATAAAATTTTCTAGCGTAGAATTTTGCTTGAGCCAAGCTTGAAACTCCGCTTCCAAAAAACCATTCGTCGAGTTCTTCTCAATCAAAGTATATCCGCCCACCGCTTGCAGCTCACTGACTACTTCTGCTTCCTCAGTTCCTTGCAGACAATGTGGCGGATAGACTGCAAATTCCGGTGAGTCTGCAAAATGAGCATCGGCAAACGCTAATTTAACTATTCCTAATTCATCACAACGTCTTGCTAACCTGACAAGCTCCGGAATTAACTCTTGTACTCGGTCACTTTGAAGTGCGCCTTCTTTAGCAAAACCATTCACCAGATCTACCATGATCAAAGCGGTCTTTTGACTCTCCAAACTCTCCATTTCAAGCTCTGGTTGTGCTGCTAGCTGATCCCAGATCCGCTCCAAAATTTCACCCGAATGTGCTAGTAAAAGTGCTTTATTTTCATTCTCAAATTTCATGATTATCTCTCCTTGATGTTATTATCAATTTGTTAATATCATTATAATATTAATTTATTATTCTGTCAAGTACTTTTTGAAGGTAAAGAAAAAGCTGCCAAAGTTGGCAGCTCTAAAAGATCTTTCTTTATTTAAATGAACTAATAAAGGAGTTGAAAAGAACACGTACATCATATTGATGTTGATTGATTGGTGGAATATCTTTATTAATTTTAAGCAATTGATAGACCGCCATCTGGGCTGCACGGACTGAATATTCTACCGTAAAGACTACATCATCTGGAATCTCGCAGTACTGACTGACAAAAGCCAAATTAGTTGATCCTTGTGGCACCACCTCAGGTCGATCAGTCTTTTTGCGTGGCATAAATTGACTGGTAATAAAGGGCATCATACAAGGAATACAGTTGCAGGTCTCCAAAATCACTGGCAGCTGCTCTGTAAATTTGAGATGATTACATAATTCAATCATAATCTCTTCACCAGTACACTCAGACATCTTCTTCTTGACATAATTACCTTCGTTGTTAGGGAATAGGCTATAACCCCAGAAAACTTTAATATTTTCAGGTTGATTCATAAAATGTGGTTGGTAGGCAAGCACAATTGACATCAACCAATTTGAATCTTTAAAAGTAACTAAGGCACCAGTCCCAGCTTTATTACCAGAGAACTTCTCCATTAAATCAAAGAAGATTGGATCATTACAAGTAACCGTGAATGATTCCCATAATGATTCCTCAACATGATCCGCAAACATTGAAGGATCACCCAGATCCGACTGCTTTTTCACAATATTTTCCCAGAGTTTGAAGGAAGCACCCTTCTCACCCATCGCAGGTGCTGTTTTCATCGAACCCAAGGTTGAACCTTCGGTCATCGAGCCATTAGTGACAAAGACCAGATCATGCTCCCCAACCACTAGCTCTCCCGCTTTGCCATTGCTGGTATAATAAATTTTTGAAACGGTCTTTTCGGTAGCAGATGGTTTGAAATCCAGATCTGTGACTACCGTATTCATTACAAAATTAACGCCTTGCGCTTCGAGCCATTTCAGGATTGGTAAAATGATTGAATCATATTGATTATACGGGGTTCTAGTTACGCCACCCAGCGTATGAATTCGTGGAAATTCATGAATGAAGCGCATCATATAACGTTTGAATTCTACTGCACTATGCCAAGGTTGAAACGCAAAAGTAGTTGCCCACATATACCAGAAGTTGGTCTCAAAGAAGGAAGGTGGAAACCATTGACTGATTCGGCTTGTCCCCATCGTCTCCTCAGGGGTAATCGAAAACTTCAACATTGCCATCCGGTCATTATTATTGAAACCCAACGAGGAAACATCGACAATCTTGCCCTCTTTATCCACTAATCTTGCTCTCGCATGAGTTTGAATCATCTGATTAAACTCATTAATCTCTTCACGTACTGATTTATTAGGATCTTTAACTGAAGGAATAAAGCTGAGCAGCTCCCAGATACATTCGTAAGCTGGATCATTCAACATTCTTCCGCCACGAATCACATAACCTTTTTCAGCTGAACCAATCCCATCACAACTACCACCATTAATATTTAACTCTTCAAAGATATGAATATTCTTTCCTGGTACATGAGCATCTCTAATTAAAAAAACCGCACTAGCTAGTGACGCTAGTCCTCCACCAACTAAATAAGCATTAACTTCTGTTCTTTGCTTCATCTCAGACATCACGCGGCACTCCTTTTTTGTTTTAATTTTTCTAATGTATAAAATATTTAATTACTTTCACTTACATATATTAACATATATATAAATTTATGTCAATATATTCAGTTAATTATTTTTACTTGCGGAAGTTATTCCATAAAAAATAATTTGCTCAATTGCATCAATTGCTTGATTAATACTAAATTCACGCCGTAGAAAAGGATGCTCAAAAACAGCCAGCACACTTTTTTCCACAATCACCAAGACCAGTTCAATTGAGATATCAGAGCGAATCTCTCCTCGGTTCATTCCTTCCAGTAATAACTCACGAATCATATTTAACTTAAATTCCTTCAAGGTACGAAATTTCATCCATTCTTCTGGGAAAAAACGATGTAGTTCATCCATCAAATCCGCAGAAATCTTATCATGATGATGAAACAAAATCGCTGCCCGCAACTTACCCAACCAAGTGGTTTCCTCTTCAACTGCAATGCTCGTTCGTTCTTGATCAATCTTAATGTTATCATCAATTACTGTACTGATTAGCTCATCTTTACTTTTAAAATATTTATAAAGAGTCTTTTTACTAATCCCTAAATCAGTGGCGAGATCATCTACGGTAAATTTTCTGAAACCAAATTTATAAATCTGCATCATCGTGGCTTGAATGATTTGTTCCCTCATTAAATCATCTCCTCTTTGGAAACTAATTTGGTTTCTTAAGTTTCCTTGGAATAAATTTATCACGTTTCACTTAAAATGTCAAGCAAGTTTTTGAAAAAATTTTCCTATTTTAAAAAAAAAAAAATAGAGATATCTCAAGTGTATCTCTATTCTTATCAAGCTCAACCCAGCTCTTTTTTATCCATGATCTCCGTTAAAGAAGTAGCGAGTCCTGCCAAGCTTTGAATTTCTGAAGGAATAATAATCTTAGTTGCTTTACCATCCGCCACCTTCTCCATCGTCTGCAGACTCTTCAAGGCAATTACTACTTGGGTGGGATTTGCTTCATTTAACATCTTCAAACCTTCTGCTGTTGCCTGTTGTACTTTAAGAATTGCTTCCGCTTCACCTTCCGCCGACCTGATGGCTGCCTCTTTCTGCGCCTCGGCTCTTAAAATTGCAGCTTGCTTCTCGGCTTCGGCTTCTAAAATCACAGATTCTTTATGACCTTCAGCCACCAAAATGGCTGACTTTTTCTCGCCTTCAGCCCGCAAGATCGCTTCGCGGCGTTCGCGCTCTGCTTTCATCTGTTTTTCCATTGAATCCTGAATCTCACGTGGTGGAATAATATTCTTTAACTCAACACGATTAACTTTGATTCCCCAAGGATCAGTTGCTTCATCCAGAATCGTCCTCATTTTGGTATTCACTGTATCACGCGAGGTTAAAGTCTCATCCAACTCCAGATCACCAATAATATTTCTCAAGGTGGTAGCAGTTAAGTTTTCGATGGCACTCATTGGATTATCAACTCCATAAGTGTACATCTTAGGATCAGTAATCTGAAAATAGACTACTGTATCAATCTGCATCGTGACATTATCTTTAGTGATCACTGCCTGTGGTTCAAAATCGACCACCAATTCTTTCAAAGAGACCTGCTTCGAAACGCGATCAATTAGAGGAATCTTCACGTGCAAGCCGACATTCCAGGTGGTGAGATATGCTCCCAATCGCTCAATTACAAAAGCATGTGCCTGTGGGACAATACGAATATTCTGAGCAATAACAATCATAACAAACAAAACCAAACCAAGTAAAAACCACATCAACAAAACCTCCATTTATTATTTATTCTTCAACCTGTTTTACGATTAATTTCACGCCTGAAATCTCCTCTACCTCAACAATTTCATCCACCATAATAATATGACCATCACTAGCACGCGCTGACCAAATCTGACCCATAATTTTCACTTGACCTTGAGAATTTAAAGGGTCAATCTTCTGAATCACCAAGCCTTTCGCGCCAATCAAACGATCTGCATTGGTTCTAGTAGTCTTATTATCAAGATATTTCTTGGCTATCGGTCGCGTATAAATCACCATAATTGAAGATGAAAAAACAAATAGAACTACCTGTATTAAAAAAGAAACTCCTGATAACGACAGTAAAAATGCCAAAATTGCTCCCATTGCAAACCACAAAGTAACCAAACCCAAAGTAAACGCTTCAACAATCAACAATACTAAAAAAAGTATCAACCAAAGAATAGTATATGTGATTCCAAATAACAACTTTTTCACCCGCCTTTCAAGGTGTTATTACAAACATATTTAAATACCCAATCAGATTATTCCTGCTATTTTTTTAATTTTAGTGATCTTTCTTTTAAAAAATAAAAGTGTAACTTTTAAGTTACACTTTTGCAAATTTTATTAAAATTCTATTTTATCAATTAGGTCTTTTAAAATTCTTAATTCATTTTTGGTCAAAGTAATTCCTTTACCCATTTGCTCATGTTCAGGAGACCATTCACGCAGATCATATTTAGGTTCTTTTTCATTCCAACTAACTAAATTTAGCTCTTTTGACCATCCTCGAGGCGATTCCGAGAGAACCCCTAGATATTCTTTGATTTCGAATTTAATCTCAGCCAAGCATACATCCCTCTTTCGTTTTAGAATATATTTAGTTTAGTATGCCCTTTAGTTTTAAAACTCACTTCAATACTTAGGACACATTACGTATCCGATAAATTTTCTCCAAATCTTTATGTACAACTGGCAGATACTCCATTCGTTTCAAAAAATCCTTAATTTCATTAATTGATTGGTAAGTAATATGTGGTTGTGGATTTCTCATTATTCTCATTCGTAATCTACCCATGAGAATCTGCAAGGCTAAAAACTCAAAATCACAACTCTTTCTACCACTTAAAAGATCATCCCAAGTATCATTGGGAATTTTTGAGAGATCCATTTCATCTACTCCTTTTAATTTAGACAATGTCTATGCAAAATTTTTTATTTCATCATGTTCCGTTTCGCCCGAAGTCTACCCTATACTTTCAAAGAGATTTCGCTTGAAAAACATGTACATCGTTGGCGTGGAGATCACCAACATGAATTCTCAAGATGCTTTTAATTCTTTACTTTGCAGCATATTCATTGTCCCAGTCATCTTGATTCCCACTCATTAGTAATGGGTTTCTACAAACCAAACTGTTTCTATATATTTTCCAATAAAGATCTTTCATTTTATCAAGTGAAAATATCCAACGTACTATATATTTTCCGATAAAGATCTTTTATTTTACTGAGTGAAAATATCCAGCGTATTAAGGATTTTTTACGAAGGTAAAATGAATTAGATCTTTCAAAAAATATATAAGGATTTTTTACGAAGATAAACTGAAATAGTTCTTTGGGAAAATATATACCAATATTTTTATTCGCAATTAACCATCTCCCATGAAAATTAATTTTTTCAAATGATCTTAATTTCAAAAAAAACAAACTAAATACTTATTATTATGCTTTGCAAGATAATACATATTATATATTACCATAATTAGCTATTAAAGTCATTAATTATATTAAACTTTCACAATTTAATTTTAATATAAAAACTAATCACCAAAGTCTTAATGTATGGTGCTATAACTGTTCCAATCCGACGAATCTTTTCTAATAAATCTGTCACCGTTAGTCGCTCGCCCAAAATCAAGGGATCAAAACGCCAGACCAAACGTTCCTTGCTAATCTACTCTGCCAAACAACAAAAAGTCGCCAGAAGTTTCTTGAGTGGCGGAACTTCAGGCTCAAGTGACTCTGCTTCATAGTCATTCATGGTGAAATTGAAATAACAATTCATCTCTTGCTGCTACAAAAGAAAAAGCTACTCTGTAAGCGGCGTAGGATCTTTCGTCCAGAAAACAATCACTCTCGTCTTAGCCAAGGAGACCCATTGAACCCTTTGGTTAAATGGATTCTTCCATTTCAGATAACCACGTTCCAACTGTTGTAAAAACCAAGCAGTATGAAAAGCAGGGAGATCAGTAGCCCGACTTGCCGAAATAATCATCGGGGCGACTGCCGCTTGCCTTCCTTCCTCTGTCTCCAGCAATACCTTCTCCCAGCCTTTAAAAGCCAAGCAACTCAACTCCACAACTAGATTTTCCCAGAACGAATAATTGAGATCAAGAGCCAGACCCCCATTAAGACCGCAATCACAAAGCCCACTTCCGCTAAGGGAAAAAGTCCAAAAATAGATTCCGTTGTCTTGCGTAACGCAATTAAAGAAGAACCAATGATAATCGCTGCCACAACAACGCTAAATGCAAGGCGATTGCCAATTAGATTCAGGCGATTAACCATCAACTCAAAATGTTTTAACTCCAAAATAATTTTAAATTCTCCAGCTTCCATGGCTTGCAGCAGATTACCCGCTTGCTCAGGTAACCTTGAGATTACAAACCAGAGTTCCTGAAGATAATCCCAGCTAATCTTAGTAATTCGTTCTGGACTCAGTTTTACTTGCAACAACTTCCAGCTATATGGCGAAGCTAACTCAAAAAAGCTCAAGCCTGGATTAAGTTTTTCAATAATTCCTTCCATCAAAACCAGACTGCGAATGACTAAAGTTAATTCTGGTGGAATTTTCAGATGATTAGAAAACGAAAATTCCATTAATTCTTGAAAGGCTTTACCGATTTTAATCTCACCCAGCGGCAGATTCAGATACCGATCAAACAGACGACTCAACTCACGTCGGAGACTTTGTTTGGCTGGCTGCGAAGGTAAACTGCCCATTGAGGCAAAAATTCGCAGTACGCCATCGATATCACGCCTAATAATGCAAACAGTCAGGGAACCCAACTGGTCACGCATCCATTCATCAAGCCGTCCCATCATTCCAAAATCCAAAAAAATAATCTGCTCTGTAGGAGCAATCATAATATTTCCCGGATGAAGATCAGCATGAAAGAATCCATCAATTAATAGTTGTTTCAGAAAAGCATCCGTCACCCTTTTACCAATTTTTTGGCGATCAATTCCCGCTGTTTCCAAAGCAGTGCTATTTGAGATCTTGATTCCTTCTAAGTATTCGATTACCAGAACATTTGACGAGGAGTAATCCCAATAAATTTGGGGTATTTTTACCTCATTAACCTCTTGAAAATTCTTTTGAATACGATTACAATTACGTGCCTCAATCATATAATCCAATTCTTCACGAATCGAACGGGCAAATTCCATCTGCAATTGCTCTAAATGATAAAACTTTCCCCATTCAGTATGCGCCTCTAAAAATTCTGCCAAATCAGCTAGAATTTCTAAATCGACTTCGACGATCCGCTTCACTCCCGGACGCTGTACTTTAATGACTACCTGTTCACCTGAGAGTAGCGTAGCTTTATGAACTTGACCAATCGAAGCAGCCGCAATTGGAGTTTCTGAAATAGCAGCAAAAATCTCCTCCAACGGTCGATTCAGGTTAGTCTCAATTACTTGTTTAATCTTCTCATAAGCGACTGGAGGAACTTGGTCTTGCAACCGTTCCATCTGTGCAAGATAGTTCGGGGGCAAGAGATCTGGTCTCGTACTGAGTACCTGCCCCAGCTTGATAAAGGTTGGTCCCAATTCAGCCAAGACCAACGGAAGACGCTCGGCAATCGTCAATGGAATCTTCGTGTAGTGGTTTTTATTGATCAAAGTTTGAAAATTATTTTTTAGTCCAAAATTATCAAAAATATGCCCTAAACCGTGCTTACTTAAAATATTAAAGATTTGACGAAAGCGTTTAATATGTCGGTAATGATTCCCAAAAAATATCTCCATCGACTGCCTCCAAAACCAGATAATTTATCTATATCATACCACTTTTAGCGTATAAAAAACAATGACCTTTTTTCACAAAAGGTCAATACTAACTAAAAATTTAAATAATTATTTATTCTGCAGCAGCTTCGTCTTCTTCATTATCTTCTACTTCATTATCTTCAGCTTCATCATTGTCATTATTATTAATCTCTCTAATTTCAAAAGATTCAATTGCCTCATCAATTATTTTTAAATATTCCTCATACTTCTTTTCTTCTGCACCAAAAGTAATTACATATGCAATATTATCTTTAATCATCCAAATCGCTTTAAACTTCAGCTTAACTTGACCCTGACGACCAGTAAAAACCATATCTTCTGCTTCGCAATCTGCGAGTTTTGTTTTTTTCCTTGTTTTAATTTTAAAATCAGTAATATATAATTTAAGTTGCTTAATTGATAATTTAGTATATTCATCCATGTTCATTGGTTTTGCACTAAGATCTTGAACGGTTAGATTAAAATTATCTAAGAACTTATCATTTTCATCCTCTAAGGGTGAAAAAAATGCTGCTACTATTGTCGCCATTAAATTCTCTTTCAAAAACCAACCCTCAGGATACTTGATACTCACATTATAGTCAGCATTTTCGTAAACTAAATAATTTACATTCTCTTCTACTTGAGAATCCTTCTTCGTGGCGGCAAAAACTCCCGTAGTTAACGAAAAAAAGATCAAAACCAAGAAACCTA
>JBFYZC010000327.1:0-4759 GCA_041309705.1 Bacillota bacterium
ATGTGCTTTATGTCGGTGAGACGAGTTGGATTGAGAATACTACCATTGAGCATAATTCTAATGGTGCTCCTTTACAAGTGAGTTGGGGTGGTAATGCTAATGGTAATAGCATTACAGTTAAAAATTGTAAGTTTATTGATTGTGCAGCGACTTACAACCAAGGATTAATTGGTTGGGCGCAAAAAGATGGTAGTACTCAAGAGACTGCTACCATTAAATTTGAGGGAGATAATACCTGGACAGTCAAGGAAGGTGCCAAAAGAAGTCCTTTCTGTACTTTTAGCTCAGGCGATAATGGTGCAGTGACCAAAGCCAAAGTTATTCAGATAGGTGGTCAAGAGTCGTGGTCAAAGCTGGTTGAACAACGTAATAACAGTAATGGTACATTAGAGTATAAGGCGCAATAAAGTTATTTTAAGCCAGAGCTAGCTTTGATAGTAGCCCTGGCTTTTTATTTCTAGAGATTTTTGGCTAAAAAAGCTTTGATCTTAGTGATAATATGCTGTTGTTGTAAAGAACGGCTAATACTAGCTCTGCCGTCACCTGCCTGAGAACCATAACTGCCAAATTGGGCATGATTGCCACCTTTGATGACGAAAAACGAGGTTTCTGGGGGCAATAACTGACGGGTACGCTTAATTTTTGCTGGAGTACATAGACCATCATTGCTGGCAGAGATTGAAAGTACGGGTAGTTTTAATTGGGAGAGATCATTTGCAGGATACGAAGCTAGTAAAATAACTCCTTGAACTCGACTAGGATTCGCTTTAGCAAACTCGGTCGCAAAGACTCCGCCTAAAGAATGACCCATCAGCACCCATTGTTTGATCTGGGGATAAGCAGATATCACTTGCTGGGCTTTATCTGCGCCAAACATCGCGAGATTTAAGGGCATTTGAACCAGTACACTAAAATAACCTTCTTGGGATAAAGCTTGCGTCAGTGGGGCATAGGCACGATAGTCCACATGACCACCGGGATAGAAGATGATTCCGGTGGTTTTGCTGTGTTGTACCGGAGTAAAGGTTAGCCAAGAGTTTGAACTATCTGGAGCGGAAGATTTGATTACCGCAACAGCTTCGGGCAGCGGAGTGGCTGGAGTATAAGCCCAGAAGAGAAAAGCTCCGATTCCAATCAGTAAAATACTCAGCACTGAGATCAGAATGATTTTTAAGAGACGCATCATAGATCCTCCTTTAAACATATATAAAGATTAATTTTAAAATACTCTTTAGCGAATCATTTGTCAAGTTAATGTAAATCCATAAAGGAGGTATAAATGAATCTTGGCTTGGCAATAATCATCTTAAGCGCGCTAATGGATTAATCAGGAGTGATCTTAGCAATGTTAGTGAACAAAGTTGAGATTTGTGGAGTAAATACTGCCAAACTTCCAGTTATATCAGGCAGTAAGATGCGTGACCTGCTACAACGTTTAAAAAGCGGTGAAACCGGGGTGCGTGAGGAGTTAATCAGTGGTAATTTACGTTTAGTCCTAAGTGTGATCCAACGATTTAATAATCGTGGTGAATATGTGGATGACCTTTTTCAAGTTGGTTGTATTGGTCTGATGAAGGCAATTGATAATTTTGATCTCTCACAAAATGTAAAGTTTTCTACTTATGCAGTACCAATGATTATTGGTGAAATTCGTCGTTATCTTCGAGATAATAATCCGCTGCGAGTCAGTCGTTCTTTGCGAGATATTGCTTACAAAGCATTACAGGTGAGAGATTCATTAGTAAATAAACACTCCAAAGAGCCAACGGTGGCAGAGATTGCGGCAGAATTGAAAGTTCCTCGTGAAGAAGTGGTCTTTGCGTTGGATGCAATTCAGGAACCAATCTCCCTGTTTGAACCGATTTATCATGATGGTGGTGATCCAATTTATGTGATGGATCAGATTCGCGATGACCGCCATCTGGACGGACAGTGGCTGGAAGGAGTCTCGATTAATGAGGGAATGTCACATTTGAGTGAACGTGAGTGTCAGATTTTGAAGATGCGTTTCTTTGAAGGACGTACCCAGATGGAAGTGGCAGAAGATATCGGAATCTCCCAGGCACAAGTTTCACGACTGGAGAAGAATGCCTTAAAGCATATGCGGCGTTATATTTCCAGTAGTGGAAGAGAGTAAAGGGGGGAGAGAGATGTTACGTAACCGGATCTATACTGCCGCAGTGATTTTATTGCTCTTTTTAGGGTTGGGAACACTTGGTTCTGGTGTGGTGCGAGGAAAAGTTAGTGAAGCTTATGATCTATCAAGTCTGATCCGACTTCATGTAGTTGCGAATAGTAATGCACCGGTAGATCAGGTTACGAAACTAAAAGTCAGGGATCGGATTATCAAAGTAACTGAGCCATTATTGTTACGAGTTGAAGATCCCAAAAAAGCACGACAAATTATTCAACAGAATCTCCCCTTGTTGGAACGCGCCGCACGACGTGAATTAGTAAGACGAGGACGACCAATGAAAGTTAAAGTGAGTCTGGGGAAGTTCAAATTTCCCCAGCGGGCTTATCCTTTTGGGGTCTTGCCGGCAGGTAAATATCAGGGTTTAAGAGTCACTTTAGGCAAAGGAAAGGGACATAACTGGTGGTGTGTGCTCTATCCGCCATTGTGTCTCTTAAGTCCCGATGCTCCTACCTTCAAACAAAGTCGTAAGCATCAGCCACGTCAGATCGTCTATCGTCTGCTGGCTTTGGAAAGATTGCTGAAACATAAAAATTTGAGTATGAACCAGTTCTGGAATCAATGGGGGAAAAGATTTAATCTGCACTAGAACCATTTTCGTTTTTTGAAATACCAGAGCATCGTACCACTGATGGCACACATTAAGCCAACTACAAAGGGGATGCCGTACTTCCAATTAGTCTCGGGAAAACAGCGGAAATTCATCCCGTAGTAACCGACAATTAGGGTCAGGGGTAAGATTAAGGTAGAGACGACGGTTAGCGTCATCATCACTTCGTTGGTACGGTTGGAGATGGAGGAGAGATACAGCTCCAAAGCTCCTGATACCAGATCGCGCTGGAGATCGCAGCTTTCTGATAAACGAATGATGGTATCGTAGAGATGCCCCATAAAGGGTAGGGCTGCTTCGTCCATAAAAGAGTTTTCCCGTCGTGCCAGTTGCGCTAGAATCTCGCGCATCGGAACCAAGGTTTTGCGGAGTTGCATCAGATCCTTTTTTAGATCAAAAAGTTCGTTTAAGAGTTCTTTTTCGGGATGAGGCAAGATGCGATCCTCGATATTTTCAGTGAGATCAGCAATCTCATCTAGTACTTGAAAGCCAGAGCTAAGTAAAGGCTCGGCTAGATAATAAAAGAGTAGATCAGCACCATTTTTAAAGAAACGAGCTGGTGGTGGCTCGGCGAGGAAATTATCAAAAAATTTAATGGGTTCTTGATGAATGGTAATCAGAAAATTTTTCCCCAGAATAAAATTACAATCCACTAAGGAAACTTCGTAAAGGTTTGAATAGTATAATTCATGGAATAAGAGATGCAGATATTGATCGAATTCGGCAAGAAAGGCTCGTGGTTCATGAGCAAAGATCTTTTCAATTGTTAGTGGATGTAAAAAGTCTAGTTTGGCTAAGTGATTCTTTAATTCTAAGGGACTGTCATGTAGATCGAGCCAGAGAATGTTCTCTGGTATGGATAGATATTTTTCGAAATCAGAATCGGGCAATAAAATTGGTTGAGTTTCAGGTTGCCAGAGATAAAGCAAGTAAATCACCTCACCAAGAGATATTTTCGTAATCGTGAAAAATTCCTGCTTGGGAGAGAGGAAAATATCGATAAATAGCGAAAATCTAGGGGGCGCACATGGTGGCGCTTTTTATATACATTTGGAAATTATTATATAGAAAACGAGGTGGTTGTGATGCAGTTTCGAGTTGGAACATGTCAATTGAAAGTCAACAACTCCAAAGAGGCAAATCTCGCCAAAGCCGCCGACATGGTGCGAAATGCAGTCAGTAAAGGAGCAGATCTGGTGGTACTACCAGAGATGTTCACCTGTCCATATCAAAAGGAACTCTTTCGCGACTATGCTGAAGTAGAAGCCAGTAGTCTGGTCTTTCGTTTTCTCTCCGATCTCGCCAAAGAGAGCAAATGTTATCTGGTGGGCGGGTCTGTACCGGAGCAGGAGGGGGAGCTAATCTACAATACCTCGTATTGCTTTAATCGCGAGGGCAGACTGGTCGGCAAACATCGCAAGCTACATCTTTTTGATATTGAGATTCCGGGGGGAATTAGTTTCAAAGAGTCTGCTGTGTTAGCGGCGGGCGAACAGATTACCACCTTTGAAACAGAGTTTGGCAGATGTGGTGTGGTGATCTGTTATGATTTGCGTTTTCCGGAGCTCTTTCGGTTGATGAATCAAGCAGGGGTGAATTTGGTGGTCGTACCAGCCGCCTTTAATCTGACCACTGGACCGGCGCATTGGGAGACGCTTTTTCGAGCGCGGGCAATTGACAATCAAGTGTATCTGGTCGGGGTTAGCCCGGCACGTGACCCCAAGGCTGCCTATGTGGCGTATGGACATTCATTGGTAGTCAATCCTTGGGGCGAGGTAGTCTATCAGGCAGATGTGGCAGAAGAGGTAGGGGTAGTCGCGCTGGACTCAGTCAAACTGGAGGAGATTCGTCAGGGGTTACCACTGTTAAAACACCGTCGGCTCGATCTCTATCAGGTGGAATCGAAAATTAAAGCAGAGATTTTTTAGCAGCCGCAAGGCTGTTTTATTTTTTGT
>JBFYZC010000328.1:0-6988 GCA_041309705.1 Bacillota bacterium
CTCCTCAAAGTTAGCGATAATTTTTTTTAGTAATCTGTTTAATAGTCTCCTTTCTAAAACTGATATCTCTTTTAAGCCAGTGCCCACTAAACCCTGGGAAATTTTGAGAAAAGGTTCACGCAATTCCTTCCCTTGCTCGGTTAATCTGACCAAGCTAATACGATTATCCTCAGGCGAGCTAAACCTTTCCACATAATTAAGACTCTCTAATTTCGCGATCAAGGCTGTCAAAGTCGATTTGTCTCTCCGAATCGCTACTGATAATTCCTTCATCGTCATTTGCTCTCTTTTCAACAACTCAAAGATTATACTTCCATGAGTTGGGGCGAGACCACTAAGTCCATAATTTTTTAATTCCTGCTTCAAGTAATCATTCGCAGCACCACGTGCTGTGGCAATTAAAAAGATGGTTTGATCAGTTTTCATAGCTTAATTATAGTTTGATATCAAACTATTGTCAAGATCATTTATCAAAAATTTTTCACTAAAAAATATCTTTAAAAGTCTGATACTCACCAAAAATTATCAAGCGATCTCCAGGGTTAATCACCTCTAAACCCTTAGGGAATGAAGTTAATTCGCCCTGACGCTCAATTGCCAAAACCAACAAATTTTTTTTACGCAGATCAAGCTCGGCTAATGATTTAGAAGATAATTCTGAATCAGGCTGAATTTCATGATAAAAAATTCCTGTTTTCTGATCTAAAGGAATCACTCGTTCAAACGAGACTGCTTGTTTTGCCAAGTAGTACCAGCTTAACTGAGCACTCAGCAATACTCCAAACAGCACTGTAAATTGCCAGTTTGGTGTGATAATTAGCAAAATTAAGCTCAAATAATTCATCAGCCACCAGCTACGCCTAAGAATAGTCAACCCCAGCAAATTTTTCTGTTCATGCTCTTCTGCCGCAAACAACAAAAACCATGCCCTGCGTGATATTTGCGAAAGACTCTCATTCTCTTCGCGCAGCTGATTAAGCAACCAGATTAAACCTAAAAAATTCACAAGTATCAATAGACTTAGATTAATATAAATATTCATCAATAATCACCAATAATTATTATGCTAAGCCTATCCTAGATATAACAAAACCCTTTGCTTCACAAAGGGTTAGTAAGAAAATCTTTTTTTCCAATCAACGCTGGGCGTATTTCCCAACGAATCTGTTTCGGCAACCACAAATCAAAAGTGCTTTTAGTCTTACCGCGAATCGAAAACCACCCTAGACCAGCAATTGCCAGATCAGTATTGGGGGCTAACTCAATTCTCTCAGCTTGCCATTCCACTTTGTTACGACAAACCTTGCACAACTGATTCAACCATTCTGGTGCTGTTAGTAATAGTTGCTCCGTCTTCCCAGGCGCACCACGATGCTGTTTCAGCATTCCGGCGGTAAAAGCAATCACCACTGTTTCCTCTGTGCTCTGCAGTTCCAAACCGCATAAACCACCAATCGAAATTCCCTGTCCCGGCTTTAAACCCCAAAGTTTCTGAGTTAATTGGGTACTAGGAACTAATTTAGTCACACAATCAGGACAGAAGAGATCGGTGAGACGGTCACCAGGAGTCAAGCCTGGGGTGTCAATCAAGGTATTGCGTCCTTTGAAGATACTCCAATTACTCAAACCCAGCGTAGTTCCAGGAAATTTCGAGACCGTCGGGGTTTGAGTTGACTCCTCTGCCTGTAACATCTGTTTAATCAAAGAGGATTTGCCAACATTGGTTGCTCCTAGTACTGCCAATTTAGTTCCCGAAGAGAGTTTTTTACTTAATTCCTGGCGTAAATAATCGATTCCCCGTCCTTTTAAGCTGCTAATCATGATCATCTTTTCTGGCTGCGGTAATTTCAGACTATGTAGATATACCTCTAAATACTCCAAAATCTCCTCCGGTTCGGTTCGACTCGGCAGTAGATCAACCTTGTTTAAGACTAAAAAATAAGGTTTCTTTAAATATTCCGCCCACAAAGGTAAACTTCCAGTGAGATCGGAAAAATCCACTACCAACAGTAAATATTCACTTTGACTGATTGCCTTGTTAATATTCTGTCGTATTTGAGATAATTCAGGTTGAATTGTACCTGCTTTGCCATAGTGAGAAATCTGATAACATCTCTGACAGATCAAAACTCCTTTGCGTGCCATTGTTGCTTCAGGAACATAGCCTGGTTTCGATTTATCCTCACTTTGAATTACACTGCCGCATCCACGACAATAATCACTACTCATTCCATAATTCCTTTCTTACGAAATCGCTTAATTACCATCTGCTCTAGTTTCCGGATTGCGCGTGTGCTCACAAACTCCGTCTGGCTCAACGGAGGAGTCCAGATGGTATAAAGCTCCATTCGATTGCCACCTAAGATATCGGTAAATAACTGGTCGCCCACTACTGCGGTTTCTTCAGGAGTCGTTCCCAAGATCTCCAAAGCCTTCTTAAAAGGAGATTTGCGTGGTTTTACTGCCCGCGAGACATATGGCAGCTCTAAAATATTGGCGACATTCTCCACTCTATTTTCCAAAGCATTGGAAAGAATGCAGAGCCGAAAACCTGATGCTTTAAACCGCGCGATCAAATTAATCACTTCTGGATTAATCGTCTCACCTTTCCATTCCACCAAAGTGTTATCAAGATCAAAGATAATTCCACGAATTCCCGCTGTTTGTAGTTCACTCAAATCAAGTTCCAAAACCGACTGCGCCTGAACTTTGGGGCACAATTTCCTCAGCATTAATTAACCTCCGGTCTCATTTTCAATAAAAATATTTCCTTCATGATAATGATAGTATTGATTACAGAAATGACATTTCACCTCAACACTTCCATGTTCTCGAACAATCTTTCTAATCTCATCACGTCCCAGACTAACTAATGGTCCACGAAAACGCTCATAAGAACAGTCACATTGATAACTAATCAACATTTCTTCAAGGATCTTCAATTCAGGTAATTCTTTCGCAACCTCACGCACCAGATGCAATGGTCCATTTCCTGCCAAAACACTTTGAGTGATTGAGGGCAAAGTACGCATCTTATGCTCTAAAGATGTCGCTAATTCCAGAGTATATCCAGGCATTAACTGCACTATTAAGCCACCCGCAGCTTTTACTTTAGTATCAGGAGCTACCAAGACTCCCAATGAGACTGCGGTGGGAATCTGCTCTGAATTGGTAAAATAGTAAGCCAGATCCTCGGCAACTTCTCCAGTTTGAATTGGAACTACGCCTTGATAAGGTTCTTTTAGACCAAGATCTTTAATGACCGTTAATTTCCCCTCATTACCAATCGCACCAGCAACATCAAATTTCCCACGCAAATTCAACTCCAGATCCACATGCCAATTATCCAGACAGCCTTTGACTGTACCGCGTAAATTAGAGACTGCCAAAACACGACCCATTGCCCCTGAGCCAGCAAATTGAACCGTTAAAGCTTTTAAATCGTCAGACATCGCTCCCATAATCAACGTCCCAGTCAAAACCCTTCCAAACGCAGCAGTGGCAGTTGGCCAGGTATCATGAATCTCCCGCGCCTTTTCAACTAATTGTGTGGTTACCGCAGCATATATTCGTACTCTGCTTTCAGCAGCAGTCGCAATAATCAAATGATCTTTCAAATAACTTTACCTCACTTCAATACATTGACCATCATAACCAAGTATCACATTAGCTGGTAATACTTGAGAGAGAAGGTCATGTTTAAAATCGTGACAGACATGGGTTAAAATAGTGACCGCAGGCTTTAATCTTGCGATTAATTCCAAGGCCGCCTCTTGATGCAGATGCGTAGGATGGGGGCGGTAACGCAAGACTCCCAAGACTAACAGTTCCAATCCCTCCAATAATGGGATACTGGTTTCAGGCAGACTACTACAATCCGTAAGATACGCTGTTTTACCAATCCGATAGCCATAAATTAACAATTTCCCATGGTAAACAGGGATTGGTTGAATCTTAATTCCATTTAGCACAAATTCTTTATCCACCCTCACCAATTCAACCTGTGGTTTACCACCACCTACTTGCACTTGATCGTCAAAGATGTAGGAGAAAGAATTTTTCAAACTACTCAGACTTTCCAAATTACCATAAACGGGGATACTTGCTTCCTGTAATTGGTTAAAACGCCGTAGATCATCAAAACCACCAATGTGATCTGCATGTGCATGAGTGATTAAAACTGCATCGATCTGTGGAATTTTTTCTCGTAATGCCTGTAGTCTAAACTCAGTTGCAGTATCAATCAGGATATGTTGCGCTTGATAAACCAGATAAGCAGAAGAGCGATAACGTTGGTCATGTGGGTCAGTTGAAGTACAAGTGGGACAGGTACAACCTAGAACCGGAACCCCATGCGAAGTCCCGGTTCCTAATAAAACTAAATAATTATGATAATTACTGTTCATTTTTCATCCGTCGTTGTGCTTCTAAATGCTGTTTATAGGTTGCACTAAAAATATGCCGTCCATTAGCTTGCGCCACAAAATACAGATAGTCTACTTTTTCAGGATGAACTGCCGCAGTTAAAGAGGCAATTCCCGGATTAGCAATTGGTCCTGGGGGTAAGCCGGAATTTTTATAAGTATTATATGGAGAATCAATCTTAACATCTTTATAAGTAAGCGTTTTCTTCCGTTCTCCCCGCTCATATTGTAATGCATATTGTACCGTGGCGCAGGATTCCAATCGAATATGTCGCTGCAGACGGTTATAAAAAACTCCTGCAATAATTGTTCTTTCCTCAGCAGCCTTAGCTTCCTTTTCGACCAATGAAGCCATAGTTAGAATCTCTTTAACTTTTCCAACCGGAACATCTGCAAAATTCGTTTTAAAGACTTCCATAAACCTTTTTAACATTACCTTAACTACTTCAGTTTCGTCAGCATTAATTGGAAATTCATAAGTGTCTGGGAAAAGATATCCTTCAAGCGATGTCATATTTTGATAATACTCACCCAAAATCTCCTTGGCTATCTTGGAGTCCTGAAGAACAGTTATAAACTTTTCATGATCGACCAGTCCACGTTGGGATAACAAGTCCGCAATCTCTTTATTGGTAAGTCCTTCTGGAATTGTAACTCGTACACCTTCATAAGTTCCTTCTTGCAATGCTTTCACTATTATTGGCATACTCATGCCTTGATCCAAACGATAACGACCTGCCTTAATAGTTATCTCACGCGAAATAAACTTAGCATAAAGCTCAAACAGATATTTATTACGAATCAAATCACGTTTTTCAAGCAAATTACCTACTTGACGTAATGAAGCTCCATAAGGAATTATCACTACTTGATGTGCACGCGAATTCTGCTTTATTGGACCAAATGCCCAAAAAGAAAATCCACCTACTCCAAGCAGACAGCAGAGAAGAAAGAGCCAAAACTTTCCAAAACCACGACGTTCGGGCTTTGGTTCTTGACTGGAGGATTTTTTCTTCCTCCCTTTGGTTGTTTGCTCTGATTCTTCTACAATAAATTTGAAAGAATAATCATCATTTCCCTGAAGCCAAGAAGGTTTTTTTTGAGGTATCACCTTACACCATCTGCCCCTTACTTAGATAGACGAATGCCTATCAAAAATTTTTTCTGCTTCATCATACTTGTTCTTAACTTATATATTTTCCGAAAGAACTATTTCATTTTATCATCGCAAAAAATCCTTAATACTAGCTATACTTTCCAAAAGATCTAATTCATTTTATCTTCGCAAAAAATCCTTAGTGATTTGGATATTTTTACTCGATAAAATAAAAGGTCTTTATTGGAAACTATATTGATATTTTCACTCGTTAAAATGAAAGATCTTTACCGGAAAATATATAGCTCATAGTTGATACAGTACTCCACAGAGGTTAATCTCCGGCAAGCTGCCAGCAATTTTTTCAAATAAAATTACTCGGATTAATTTTAGCCGCATTATCACTAAAAATATAGTAATAAAATTTTACCACACTTGACTTCATTCTGCATTTTATCCCAAAAATTCAACTCTTACTTTAATTATACTAAAAAAGAAGCAGAATAGCAAATCCTTTATACATTTTTCGATTTTTCTTCTTCGTCTTCGTCCTCTTCAAATTCTTCCATTTCTTCTAAAACAGCACAAACATGTTCATATTCCTGATCATCTTCAATGTCCACCAAGACTTCAGCCCCGGATTCATCAGTTTCCACACGCAAAATAATTGCTTCACTTTCAGAATCATCATCACTCTCAGCCTCTGGTACAATTACTGCGTATTTCTTTTCATCAATTTCAAACATGCCAATCAGATCAAACTGATGCTCGGTACCATCCTCATCCACCAAAGTAATCAAATTCGCTTCTTGTTCAGTCATTTTTAATATCCCCCTTATTTTTATACTATATATTTTCCGAAAGATCTTTACCGGAAAACATCTAGATCTTTGGTAAACTATTAAGTTGTCATATTTTACCCTAACATTGAAATTCTATTTATGAGAATCCAAATAATTCTGCAAAATGATCGCTGCTGCAAGTTGATCTATTTTTTGTTTACGCTTTTTTCTTGATAAATCAGCTTCCAGCAACACTTTACCTGCAGAAGTAGTTGAGAGTCGCTCATCCCAAAAAACAAGTGGCAATTTTACCTTTTCAACCAGTTCTCTCCCGAAAGCGCGTACTTTCTCTGCCATTGGACCTTCTGTCCCATTCATATTTTTCGGAAGACCAAGCACTACTCCCTCAACTTCTTGTTTGATAATAAAGTCTTGCAAAAAAGCCAAGTCCTGTTTGAGTGAGTTTCGGCGTTCATAAACCGAATGACTTTGTGCTGTAATTTCCAAAGGATCGCTCAATGCCAATCCAATTCGACGCTCTCCTAAATCAATACCCAGCCAACGCATATAAGACCCCTTCAATCTATATATTTTCTGGTAAAGATCTTTTATTTTATCGAGTGAACCCTTAGTAGGGACAAGTCGCGACCTGTCTCTACTAAGGATTTTTCACGAAGGTAAAATGA
>JBFYZC010000329.1:0-5400 GCA_041309705.1 Bacillota bacterium
TCTACCCAAAAGGTCTATACTGAAGATTTTGCATTAAAACATTCATCCACTTTTGGTGGGAATACACTTGCCTGTAGAGTGGGACTAGCCTCACTTGATTTGATTACGAAGAATAATAATCAATTGATACATGAAGCTAAAGAAAATGGTGACTACTTATTAGCCAGGCTAAAAGAGATTCAAACCCAATACAGCTCGGTAATTACTAAAGTACGCGGACGCGGTCTGATGCTGGGGCTGGAATTAGGGGTTGATAGTAATAAACTACCAGATACTTTTTTAGGAATCTTAGGTGAGCAGGAGTTTCTCTCTCCAATTGTTTCAAGCTATCTATTGAATGTGGAGCATCTGCGCGTAGCGCCAACTTTAAACGGTGCTTCAGTAATCCGTCTTGAACCAGCTTTAACAATTACTCAAGAAGAGTGTTCTTGCGCAATGGATGCAGTAGCACGGATGGCAGAGAGTTTATCACAGGGAAACACTGCTTCTTTTTTGGGGCATTTAGCTGGTTATGAATCTAAAACTTTAACTAATAAAAGAAGTGCGGTTAAATCGAAAGCAAAAGTAGTTCCCACGGAAGATCCAGATGAAGGACGATTTGCTTTTTTGGTTCATCCATTATATGTTAAAAATTATTGTGAATTCGATGAATCACTAAAAGTCTTTAGTGAAGAACAATTAGAGAATTTAACCTGGCGCTGGAATGATCTGATGGAACCATTTGTAATCTCCAAAGCAATAATTACTTCACCAACCGGTGCTAAAGCATATGGTGATTTTATTTGTGTTACTCGTACTTCTGAAGAGTTAATGAGTTTGCCGCATGATCAGGTCTTGGCAGAGATTACTGCAGCAGTTAATCTGGCTAAAGAACGAGGGGCAAAGATTGTTGGCTTGGGAGCTTATACTTCAGTAGTAACTAAGGGTGGACGAGATTTACGCGATCTGGGAGTGCCACTCACTACAGGTAATAGTTACACCGTAGTAGCAGCGATTGAAGCAATGATTGAGGCAGCCAAACGACTTGAAATTCCTATGAATCGAACAATGGCGGCAGTGGTGGGAGCAACTGGTTCAATTGGTCGAGCAGCGGCAATTTTACTCTCAGAACAGGTTAATTCATTGGTGTTAATCGGTAATCCAACTCGTCCCGAGCATAGTCGGCGCAGATTAATGAAAGTTGCGGCAGAGATCTATCAGTATTTAAATAATAAAGGAACTCAAACTAAGGGTGGAATTGCATCTTTTATTCGTAATCATCCTCAAGCACCAGCAAAGACGGCAAGTTTGGAAGAATATCAAAAATTTGCTGAAATGGTAATGGAAGAATCACCATTAATCTATAGTGTGGATTTGCAGGAATATCTGCCACAGGCAGATTTGGTTTTAACCGCCACCAGTCAGGTAAATAGTTTAATTACTCCTGATTTATTAAAATTTGGGGCAGTTGTTTGTGATGTAGCACGACCTGCTGATGTTAGTATTGAAGTTAAAACGGCGCGTCCTGATGTTCTGGTAATTGATGGAGGAGTGGTTGCAATACCAAACTGTCCTGATCTTGGCTGGAATTTTGGATTTGAACGTGGGCTGGCGTATGCCTGTATGTCAGAGACAATGATGTTAGCCCTGGAACATCAGTATCAGCATTTTAGCTTGGGAATTGATATTAATTTAGAGACAATAGATTATTTCCGCAGTCTGGCAGAGAAGCATCAGTTTAAACTGGCAGGATTTCGTAGTTTTGATCGACCATTAGCACCAGAAGCATGGGAGGCAGTTTTGCAAGCACGACATAATGAAGTTGCAGTTCGTTAGAGAGGGCAATTGGTGAGTAAGATGTTCAAAAGAGAGCAGTTACAGCGAATCGAAGTATATTATACGATCATCTCGGAAGCTAACTGGTTAACCCCAGAATGGCTTCGCTTTTTTTTAGATGAGGATGAAATTAGGACTTATCAACGTTATCGAGTAGCACATAAAAAGAGTGAATTTTTAATCGGTCGGGCTCTGTTGAAGACTATTTTGGCAAAACTTTTGCAAGTAGAAGTTGGCGAGATTAAGTTATTACCGGATGAATATGGGAAGCTTTATTTAGCCAGTCATTCAGCACAGTTTGCTTTTAATCTTTCTCATTCAAATCAAGTGGTTGCGTGTGTGGTTGCTTCAGAGGGCAAGATTGGAATTGATGTTGAGAAGGTTGAGAAGAATCTGCTGGAGGTAGCGGAGCGATTTTTTGCTCCGGGAGAGATTCAGTATTTGAAAGAGGCTTCACCATTAGAACAAAGAGAGTTGATTTATAAACTTTGGACATTAAAAGAAGCCTATATTAAAGCCGAAGGCAAGGGATTATCCATTCCGCTGGAGAGTTTTAATGTTCTTGAGTTAAGTGGGGTATCTTTAAAAACTTTTCAACCAGTAGCAAATTACATACTTTCGATAGCTGCGATAGGTCAATCTAATCCGGATGAACAGGTAGTGCTTTATCAGGTGGAGCTTGATGAACAGTTAAAGATAAAAATTATTGGTCAAGTATAATAAAGCTTGTGAGAGATTATGTTTTAGATTGAAGTTGATAACCAAATATGTCCATATTTTCCTATTTATGTTGATTGTTATTGATAACTGAGATATAATAGATTATATATTTGAAAATATAATACAACATGTTTTAAGAAGGTGAAACTTTGAAATTTATTGGAATTGATGCAGGAAATAGTGGTTGCAAATATGCATATTTTAAAGAGGGGCAGTTAGTTTATGGATGTATTCCCAATATAACAGGTAAAGCAATTACTTTGGACATTCCGCCATCAGGAATTGATGAGAGGCTACTCGCAGTGGAAATATTGTCAGCCGATGAAGCTGAAGAACGGCAACCTGTGTTTGTTGGAGAATTGGCGAGACAACAACTACAGGAGTATGCGCAACAAGATCGCAGTCGCAATAAAGCGGAGTCTGATGCAATTAAACTGATTGTTCCAGCTGTTTTGGGTCTTTTAGGTGATGAGGCAAAGATTGTCTTAGGAATTGGCGCAACTTTACAAGACTATGCTGACCAAGCACCGTTGTTACAAAAGAATTTAACGCGGCGCCATGAGGTGAAATTTAATTTAGGCAGTAAAGCGGGAAAGATTCTTCGTCCGGAGGTTACGGCAACTTATACTTATGCTCAGGCAGCGGCAGGTTTAATTTCGCTACTCAAAGATGATTATGGTCAGATTAGACGAGTGGAATTAGCCAACCAAACAGTCTTAGCATTAGACTTTGGTCATGGTCAAGTTAATGTAGCGTTGATGGATAAGTTACAGTTTATCAAGAAAGCCTGTTTCTCTGTTGATTATGGTTTTTATCGAATTATTTCGGCAGTGCAAAATTATTTAAATGCCAAACCTTACTATATAACAGCAACGATTCCACAGTTACAAACAGCAGTAGAAAAGGGCTTTTTTATCTGGAAAGGGCAGCAGATTGATCTGACGGAGGTAATTGAAGAAAGTTGCGCGAAGATTGTGGAGTTAATCTATAATGAAGTGATGGTTCATACTAATAATCTTAACATTGATACTTTGGTAGTGATGGGCGGAGCAGCAACAATTATGACACCATTTGTCGGTTCTCGTTTTGGTTATATCCCAGAATTAGCCTTGGATAGTATGTATGCCAATGCGCGTGGGCTACTGTTAATTGCAAAAGAGAAATGGGAGAAGGAAAATGGGAAAAGCACGACAAATTCCTTTATACATCGGAACTAGAAGTGAACTGGATCGTTCTTTTTTACAGATTATTAATAATCTGCCTGCGGGAACAAATTTGAATGAATTTATTAAGCAAGCAGTAGTTAACAGTTGTAAAACTAAAGTACCATCTAAAAAGGAGTTAAAATTAGAAACAGATCAGCTAAAAGTTGAGATAATGTCAGAGTTAAAGTATGAACTATATAAATTAAAGCAAGATGTGCAAAATATGCAGAATGTTCAGCTATATAAACAAGCATCGCCACAATTAAAGAATGCTGAGTTAAATGATGAAGCGAAGCGATTGGTGGATTCATTAACGGATGCATTTTAGTTTAGTATTGTAAAATAAAAAAGACCTGCATAGTGCAGGTCTTTTTTAGAAGGAGAATTAAGGAGAATTGAGATTGAGAATTGGTTATTTTTTATTAATATTAACATTAATATTAATGGAGCTACCACTTTGATCTTTACCGGAATTACGACTTTGATCTTTTCGCGCAGAGTTATCATCTGTTTCATCATTATCAAGATCGTCTTTGAAATTGTGCTCTCGTTTATCTAAATTACCGTCAAGGTCAACGGCTTTAACCTTACGAGTTAGCTGCCAGTTGGGACTGTTAGGGTTGGAGTAATCATTATTTTTATTCATCTCAGACCAGTCGGAATAGTGAATTCCTATGATAAAACCATCACGATTTGGATAGGCTTCACCTGGTTTAAGATTGATATTTCGAAAACGATATGAGACACAATAGTCACGATTACTAAGTTTTTTTAAGGTAACCTGACCACCTGGGGTATAATAATTTTCTAAAACTGGATTTTTATGATTTTCAATAGTAAAATAGTAAAAAACTTCAACATTTTTAACTACTCTACGTCCATTGTTTTCAATATAGATACGTGGTTTAACAATATTTTTTTCATGAAAGCCTTCATCTTTGATAAAGACTTTTAAATTAGTGGTAGGATTAACTGTTTTGGCGTAAGAGGATGCAGTAAAGGCAGAGAAGATTGTACCAATTAAACAGAGTTTTAAGAAAGATTTTTTAAAGTTCATCAGATTCCCTCGCTTTGTTGATTTCTAATTCTTACTATATTAAGACGTATTTTAATGTAAAAATGTTCCTTTGGGTTTTGTTCATTGCTAGTTTTTTGAAAATTCAAAAACCTCTTTAACAGGTGATTTGTGATAAATTATCAAGAAATTAATAAAAAAATTTTTTTAAAAGCAGGATCTTGATGAGAGATAGCGAAAATTTGTTCGCATAGGATTTTAGTGGTGAGGTGTGAGGATGATTGAGCGACAGTTTAAATTATATTCAGAATATAGTCCTTGTGGTGACCAACCTGAAGCAATTAGGAGATTAACTGAGGGAATTAAAGCAGGGCTTAAAGAGCAGGTACTTTTGGGAGTTACTGGTTCAGGAAAGACTTTTACGATGGCAAAAGTGATTGAAGCAACTCAGAAACCGGCGTTAATTCTGGCACATAATAAAACTTTAGCCGCTCAATTATATAGTGAATTTAAAGAGTTTTTTCCTGAAAATATGGTTGGTTATTTTGTCAGTTATTATGATTATTATCAGCCGGAAGCATATATTCCCCAATCTGATCTTTATATTGAAAAATATTCCAGTATTAATGAAGAGATTGATCTCTT
>JBFYZC010000330.1:0-4380 GCA_041309705.1 Bacillota bacterium
TGTCCATTACTATCTCTAGCCAAAACAAGCTCGTTAGTAGAATCCTCTTCATTATTAATTATCCTTCCTTGTTCTTGAGAAGTTCGCCGATTGAGTCGAGATTGCCGCTCCCAGACACGTCGTTGCCCTACTTTAAGATTTACATCAACCTGAATTCTCCCTGCTCCGGCAATCTGCTCCAAAGTTCGCTTCAATTCTCTTTCTAGCCGTACTTCATCTGATAGGGAGTTCTCTACTTTAATGTTGCTGCTATTAGCAACTGCTTTCACCCGCTCCTCTACTTGATTTCCCTGCTTCATTCCTCCCAACCAAAGAAAGGCTACTCCCAGCAGAGCAATTCCAATTAAAAGCCATGGTGAAAATGGCTTTTCCCCCTTTAATTGCAACCATTCCAAAAACTTAAATTTTCCTATGGGCTCAGTCATTCCAATTCACCTCAATCTTCTCTTCCGCTAAATCAGAGACCAGTCGCACTCCATTTTTTAAACGCTGCTCAATATCTTTACGCCACCAGGTTTCTCCCTGAGTTATCTTGGGACTCACCCAAAGCTTAACCCAGATTGGAGTCTTTACTTCACAATCAACCACTACTTTAGTAACTTTCACTCCAGAAATCATTCCCGAAACTTGGGTAATCTTTTCCTCCCAAAGTTTCTCTTGCTCTGTTGCAAGATGCTGCTGCCAGTTGTTGCGAAGTCGCAAGCCCTCTTCAATTACTTGCTCAGTTGCCAAAGTATGATCTGTTTGCTTCGGAGTTACCCAAGCAACTGCCAAAGGCAGATGAATCAGTTGCGCAACCGGTTGAATCAGCAATAGGATGATTAATAGCCCCATAATCAACTTTGCGACTCCTTTTAGCTGATTATCAGGCAAAGTCAACTCCAGAAAACCTGCTAAAATCAACACCACAATTAGCTGTTTCAGCCAAAAACTCAACTGTTCGATGCGCTCACCCCATTCCAATCCGTAATGCACCCATTAAGATTGCTAAAGTAATAAAGAACATTAATGCCACTACTGCTACTGCTCCAAAAAGACTTAAAAAAGTTCCACTCACTGTCTGTAAGGCATCTGCCAAACGTCGACTGCCTAGTGGTTGAATTAAAGCTCCAGTTAGTTGATAAATTGTTACAACTGCTAAAATTTTGGCTAACGGAAAAGCGACAATCAAAACAATCACAATTAGACCATAAATTCCCAGTCCGCCTTTTAAAATCAAAGAACAGTTGGCAGTCATCTCCATGGTATCAGCCAAAACTCCACCCACTACTGGTAAAAAAGTATTCGAAAAGTATTTAGCAGTTCGTAGTGCCGTCGTATCTGCTACTGAGGCAGCAAAACCCCGAATTGTAATTAGTCCGATAAAAATTGCCATCGCTAGACCCAACAAACCTAAAGCTACCGTTTTAAACAAGCCAGCTATTTTATCAAAATTAAATCCCTCTACCAAATGATCCACTAATCCCAAAGCTCCACCAAACAAGATCAATGGTAGCACAATCGTATTAATCAAACCACCAACAAAACCAACACTACTCATCAGCAAGGGATGAACAATTGTCGCGGTAGTCACTCCACCACCTGCAGTAATCAGACTAAATAACACTGGCGAGATGGCATACATAAAATTATTCATCTCTTCTACCGTCTCACGTGCTATCGCAAAAGTAATCCGAAAACTATTGAAGACCAGACCCATGACCACCAAAAAACAGACCCCAAACGCAAGTTGACTCACCGTCTCCGCTTCAAAGGCATGACGTAAATTTTGTAAAATCGCTAAAGCTGCGGCTAATAAAAGTAATTGTCCGGCTAATTTCAGATTGAAAATTATCTCTTTTAGAAAAAACGAACCAATCTGTTGCCCCCAATAATTTATGTTTAATTTCGGTCCAGTCTGATCCCAGCTTGCCGGATCTAGGCGGGGCAGTAATTTTTGAACATCATCATCCAGACTCTCTAAAA
The DNA here is from genome assembly GCA_041309705.1 of Bacillota bacterium. Classification (GTDB taxonomy): domain Bacteria; phylum Bacillota; class UBA4882; order UBA8346; family UBA8346; genus JBFYZC01. Next base: position 1,966 of record JBFYZC010000330.1, read on the forward strand.
ATCTATTTAGTTGCGTTAGATTTAAACTCTCACTTAACTCACGCTGATTAATTAATTCTGCCGCCCTGACTGAACCAGCTAAACTAAACAAAAGTAAGATAATTATCAACAATCGCCAACTACCGATGCCCCCACCCCCTCATCCTCAGAAAATCTTCAAAATCAACTCCAGTAAGCTGACCATTACTGGCAATCCCATTCCTAAAATAAAAATCTTCCCCGCAAACTCAATTTTGGATGCCATGCCACCCTCTCCAGCATCCTTACAAATCTGAGCACCAAATCCCGCCAGATAAGCAAAGCCAATTATTTTGACCATCAATTTCAGATATTTCAAATCCAGATTTGATTTTAGCGCAACTGTCTCAAAGACATTTAAGATTTGAGCAATATCTTGCATCAAAGCCAGCAGAATCATCGCGGTAGCAGTAATCCCCATCAAAACAGCTATCTCCGGATGTTGTTTACGAACCAAAACTAGGAGTACAGTCACAATTAAGGCAAAACCCAATATTGCTTGAAAACTCACTGTTTCTCCTCCTAAAGACCAAATACCGAACGTACATCAGTGAACAAACGTTGAATCAGTTGAATCACCATTAATAGCACAATCACCACGCCTGCTAGTGTTAGCATTTGCGCTTGTTCTTCTTTACCAGCTTGTTTTAAGACCATATTTAGAACCGAGATTAAAAGCCCAATTCCAGCAATTCTAAAGATTAAATTCACATCCATTTACAATACACTCCTGTGAATTTTTCATATCAACCACAAAACAATAATGCTTCCCATTGCAAAACCTAAATAGCGATAAATTCCGGCTTGACGCTGCTGTTGCTCGTTAGCAGACTCCAAATTCTGTCTGAGTCTCGCTTGGCAAAGCTGAAGTTTTTCCAATTGATCCTGTCGATCAGTCGTTCCCAAGTAATTGCCTAATTCATTTAGGATAGTCAGATCATTTAATTTCAAAATACGACTTTGTTTCCTAAGAATCTCTGACCACAGCTCTACTACAGTGACCCCATTGCCATAATCAAGCTGCTTGGCTAAGTGTTCAAAAGAACTTGCCAGCTTAGCATCTTCTGTTAAAACAGCTATTTTGGCGAAAATATCAGGTAAACGTCTCGCCTGATAATTAATCTCGGTACTCAAACGCTCCAAGATTCTTAACCAAGCTTGCAGTAAGCGACAACGTTCACTCAAGGTCTGAGCTCCCAGAAATCCCAGCATAGAAGTTGCTCCAATCAACAACACTGCCCCACTTAGTTTTAGAAAATCAACCATTACCACGCCTCCTCGCCCATAAGACCTTACCTTCACCAAGCGCCAGAATCTCTTCCACCGTTCCTGTTCCCAAACGATTACTCATAATCACTACTCTTTCTATAGCTTGACTTTTAAAAATGGTTTGTAAGATTGGACGTTGCAGTGCTTCTTCTAAATCAGACGCATGAGCAGTGGTTAAAAAACTGACTCCAGCATTAATAATATCCTGCAGTAAGCACGGATCATCTTCACGCCCAATCTCATCGGTGGCAATCAAATCTGGATTCATCGCCCGTAATAAAAGGTAAACTCCTTCACGTTTAGGACAGGCATCTAGGACATCTGTACGTGGACCAATCTCCAGCTGTGGAATTCCTTGAAAACAACCCGCAATCTCTGATCTTTCATCGACCACTCCTACTCGCAGACCGGGAATATTCATTTCAGCAATCCCGGTACTTAGCACTCTGACAATCTCGCGCAACATCGTAGTTTTACCAGCTCCAGGTGGTGCAAGAATGAGTGTCTTTAAAAATCTGCCTTGCTCCCACAGATAAGGGAGGACAAAATCTGCTGCTCCAATTACTGCTTTTGCAATGCGCAGATTCAAGCTTGAGAGATCACGAATCAAACGAATTCTGCCTTCATTCAACAAAACTCTACCAGTGAACCCCAGACGATGCCCGCCTGGCAAGGCTAGGTATCCTTTGCTAAACTCTTCTTCCAGAGCATAAAACGAGCCTGCTGTACAAGCATTAACTGTTTTTAAGATCAATTCGGGCGTAATTATTAATCCCTGCTCACTTTGGGTAGTGAGTCTGCCCTCCGGAGTAATAAATCGATCATCTTCTCCCAAATTAATCGCTAATGGTTGCTTAATCCGCAACCTCACCTCAATTGCTTCGGTTTGAAATTTTACTGGCAATTTTTCTAGTACTTGCCGCAACTCGGCTGGTAAAAAATATGTTGCTTGCTGCCAAGCAGCTAAAAAAACCTCCTCTCTACCCACAGACCTCACCACCTTTATAAAATTTAAAAATAGGTTTCTAATGATAAGAAAAGCCCGTCCTGTAATATTTCTATGAGGACGGGCTAACAAATATGAACTATATCCTTTCCACTAAAGATCTTTTATTATATCGAGCGAAA
>JBFYZC010000331.1:0-5249 GCA_041309705.1 Bacillota bacterium
CCTACTTCATCATCAGTTATTTTTAATTTAATCTCACCCGAAAGATTATCACTAGCAATCTGATCCGCAATCACCGTAATCGCTTGGATTGGTTTCACAATTCGATTCGCAACTAAATTAATGATCACTCCCAAGATGAAACAGATCACCAAAATCTCCAAGATAAACTGCTTCCATTGGTTTGAGATCTCAACATTCCGATAACTTCTGGTTAACCCTAAATTCAGTTCGCCAATTATTTCTTGACCCTGATAAATCTTCTTGGTAATCCAGAGTAAATCTTGATCTTTTTTCTCAGGTAACTGCTGAAAGACCATCTTCCCCTCAATATTTTTAATCTTCACTGCAACAGTTTCCGCTTCTTTAAAAACAGCTTTGGCATTTTTAATTACTGTTTCTGTATCAAGAATCCAGAGTGGATTAGCGACAGCGATTGCAATAAAATCAGCTAAAATGCTTCCTTTTTCTCTTAATTCTCGTTCATTTTTTGCTCTGTATTGTTCTACTTTAACAAACTCACTACCGATCAAAACTACGATCAAAAAAAGCAAAACTGGGACAACAAACTTATACTTGATACTTTTAAACTGATAATTCTGAAAATCTGTCAGTTGCTTCAGTTTAAAAATTATTCCTTTTAAAGCTACTAAAATTTTCTGCCAAGCCATCGCTCTGCCTCCTTAGATAATTTGCCATCAATACTTATCAAAATCAGGTTCTAAATTAATTAATGGTTCAGAAGCCTTCTTGAAACTTGAATTCTCTTTGAGCAAAAGAATAATCTTTGCCAGCTCTTCATTGATGATCATTTTTTCAATACCGAACCATCAATCAGATTTGCTGTATTCCGGGTTGCCTCCGCACTACGATCTTAATTACTCCCTTTATGAAAAGATAGTCACAATAGCCATCTCATATATGCTTAATTAATTTTTCTAAATATTTTCCGAAAGATCTATATATTTTCTGGTAAAAAATTTTACAAAAGGGTTGGTGAAGCTTGTACAGTTCAACCAACCCCCAAAGGACTCAAACAATGATCAGAGATATTTACATGTACGCATGTCCATGCCTGTCCATGCGTCTCTAACTATTCAATTCGGTAACATCTAAGATTAGACTAATATCACCATTCCCTAAGATCGTACAACCACTGATCCCACGAACCTTCTTCAGATACTTGGGCATTGATTTGACCACCACTTGTTCCTGTCCAATTAGACGGTCCGTATAAAGACATTTACCACCCGATTCACTCTCGACTAAAATAAAAATTCCATCATAATTCTTAGCAACTTCACCTTTTTTAACATTTAAGCTTTGCAAGCGAAAAATCGGATAGCACTCCTCATGCAAAACCACCATCTCTGTACCATCCGGAGTAGCGAAAATCTTATTTGACTCCGCTTGGAAAGTCTCTTTAATCGCCATTGTCGGAATAGTATAGATTGATCCTCCTGCTTCGACCAGCATTCCCTCAATCACCGACAAAGTCAGTGGAATCTTGAGTGAAATTGTTGTCCCATGATTAGGGATACTATCGATGAGAACTGCGCCGCCAATTTTTTCAATATTCTGCGACACCACATCCATCCCCACACCACGCCCCGAATACTCCGTTACCTCTTCTTTAGTAGAGAAACCCGGCATCAAAATAAAAGAATAAATCTCCCGTTCGGACAATTCGCTTTCAGGTCGTCTAATCAAACCTCTCTCACGAGCTTTTTTCAAGATCTTCTCACGATTCAGACCACGCCCGTCATCTTTGACGACAATCCAAACCTCACTGCCCACACTTCGTGCTTCCAGAATAATCTCTCCGGTCGCAGATTTTCCTGCGGCAAGCCGTTCAGCAGTCTCTTCTAGACCGTGATCTGCTGCATTACGAATCAAATGCATCAACGGATCAGAGATATTCTCAATAATAATCCGATCCACTTCGGTCTCCTCGCCAATCAATCTCAAATGCAACTCTTTATTTAATTTTTTACTAACATCACGTACCAAACGCTGCATCTTTTGAAAAGTCGGTCGTAGCGGCAGCATTCGCAATGACATCACTGTATCTTGCAGCTCTTTACTGATCATCTCTAAACGATGCATCTCAGCTTGATAATACTTACTGGCAATTCCAGATAAACTCAGATTATGCTTTAATATTGCTTCCGAAATTACCAGTTCACTTACCTGATCTAAGAGCAGATCCAGTTTCTTTAAATTAACGCTAATCATACTCTGATTAACAGTATTAACATTATTATCTTTGCTCTGTTTCTCACTTTTCTCAACTTTATCAGAGACTGTTACAACTTGGCTAACCCGTTTCAGCTTAACTTCTTTCACAAAAGGCACTTGCAATAAAAACTCTTGCACATCGGCTTCAGGCAGTTCACTGTCAAAAGCAAGCTTTAAACCAGAATTCCTGATAATCTCACCAGCACTGTCCTCCATTAAATCTCGCGGGAGATAATCAATCTCTCTAGCGATGCTTTTTAAATTCTCTAATAAAGAAGCAGCACGCATCTCTTCCATATCACAGTTTTTTTCAAAGAAGACCACTGCCTGAAATTCACCTTTTGTCAAAGAATTTTCTTGAGTAGGGAGAATATCTTTAACTTTCAGACCAGACTTCGTACCATGCATCTGCTGTAACTGATTTAAAGCGACGCGGATCATCTGAATTAAACTTTCCGAATCACCATCCATTTCTACTTGATTAGCTAATTTATTAAGCTCATTTTTAATAAAATCAATACTCTGCAATAATGTCTCTTCAATCTTGACTGCACCAGTGGTTGTCAGCCCCTCTTCACGTAGATAGAAAAAGAAATCTTCAATTGCATGTGCCAGATTAGCAATATTCTCAAAACCCATCATCGCCGCGGAACCTTTAATTGTATGCATGACCCGAAAGACTTCTGGAATTACTTTTACCAAAGAGTCCGAATCATTCTCCAACTCCAGCATGAGCTGCTCCAGTTTATCAAGGAGCTGCGTGGTTTCGAAGATAAAAATCTCATTGAGTGAATCTTTTTCATTAATAATTGTCACTTTTAGTCTCCCCTTCAAAATAAAGCCACTAAATATTTTCTGGTAAAGATCTTTCGTTTTATCGAGTGAACCCTTAGTAGGGATAGGTCGCGACCTGTCTCTACTAAGGATTTTTCGCGATGTAAAATGAAATAGCTCTTTCGGAAAATATATAAATCCACAAATTATATCCTCTATAATCTTCGGCATCATTAGATCAAACTTTATATTTATGAATCATCAATGGCATTACCATTTTTTTCAAAAAACTTGTGAAAGATTCTGCATTTCAGACTGATTTTCCTCTCTCAAAAAGGAGATTTCGCTTCTCAAAAAGAAATTCTAACAAAATAAAACCCCGATCTCCAAAATAATGAAAGTCGGGGTAGTTCACTCAGTCTTTTCCTTGCTTTACCACCGCAAATTTTCTCGACCAGTAAACCGCAAGTGATAAGAGTAATAAAATTCCAAAGATCAGCAATAACTGCTGTCCCGAGAAGACAATCCGCTCCCAGGGACTGCGACTCACCGGAAGGGCTTTACTAATCGGGGCAAACACTGGGGCTAATGGTCCAAACAAAAACCAAGTATAGCCTGCTGCCAAGACTGCATGGAGCAGACGGGCAATCATATATGGCATCATCCGAATATCTGTATCATGAATCACACTTGCCACCTGACCATGGACTGAAAGACCACTCCAAGCAACAATCCAGCTGGTAATCACGACTTTATCTATCAAAGGCGCGGTTGCTTGACTTGCCGCAACTGTTCCCAGATCAATCTCGATTAACCCATTAAAAATCGCTGTACTCAGCTTAGGATCAAGTCCGAACAGCTGTAAACTTCCTCCGATTAATGGATTTAAGAGCTGCAAGACCCCGAAAAGGGTCAGAATTTTCACCAAGACTGCAAAGAGCATAATAAAACCACCGATCATGAAGATGGTTGCCATTGACTCACGTACTGCATCTCCCATCAGTTTACCAAGTGGTCGCCCATCTTCACGACGTGCTGATAGGAGTGCTTGGACTGCACGACGCAAGAGCCCGCCATTAAGTGACTCCGCCGGACTTAATCCCTCTTCGCGATCATGTCTACCATAGTATTTAAAGATCACCCCAACTGTAAAGCTGGAGAGATAGTGCGCCATTGCCAGCACCATCCCAAGCCAGGGATAACCAAACATCCCTACCGCGACTGCGCCAAAGATAAATAAGGGATCAGCAGTATTGGTAAAAGATAAGAGCCGCTCGCCCTCAATTCTGGTACAGAGTTTACTGCGGCGAAACTTCCCGGTAATTACCGCATCCATCGGATACCCCGCCGCGAGCCCCATCGAGAGCGCAAAGGCACCCACTCCTGGCACATTAAACAACGGGCGCATCAGTGGTTCAAGCAATACGCCAATAAAATGCACTACCCCTGCTCCCAAAAGCATCTCCGAGAGCACAAAGAAGGGCAAGAGCGAAGGGAGCACTACCTCCCAGAAGAGTTTCAAGCCACCAATCGCCGCCTCAACCCCTTCTTTGGGATAAAAGACCAGTGACAGGGTTAAGAAACTTATACTAGCTGCACCCAGCAGTACCTTGAATTTCTGTAACAAGACCACGCGCATCAGAGTAAGCCCCCTCTTTTCGCACTTTAACTACTTCATAAAAATATATGGCTTACCCTTAAAAAATAGAATGAAGGACGTGACTAATTTGACAGAGCGAGCTTTATTAATTATTGATCTGCAAGCAATCATGTTTGATCCAACTAATCCGGTTTACCAAGCAACTACTTTACTTGCCAAAGTGCAAAGTCTAATCGAGCGTGCCCGCCACGCAGCACTTCCGGTAATCTATATCCAACACAACGGCAAACCAGATGGAGTCCTCGCTCCAAACTCACCTGCTTGGCAGATTCAAGCCGAAATCTTTCCCAAACCAGATGAATTGGTAGTACAGAAGCATTTCTGGGATGCTTTTCAAACAACCACGCTTAATGCTGAATTAAGCAGACGGGGAATCAAAGAGCTAATTGTAGCTGGCTGTCAGACGGAGTTTTGTGTCGATACTACCTGTCGTCGAGCGTTCAGTCTTGGTTATCAAGTAACCTTGCTCGAGGATGCTCACAGCACCTGGGACGGACCTGTAATCTCCGCAGTAGAGAAGATCGCGCATCATAATAATATTCTGGGTGGGAGATTTGTAAGATTAGTCAAAAGTGAACTG
>JBFYZC010000332.1:0-11943 GCA_041309705.1 Bacillota bacterium
CCCATTTGAATCTCCATCACCCGCTCCGGCGTGAAAAGATGCTTCGAACCATCCAGATGTGAGCGAAACGCTACCCCTTCCTCGGTAATCTTATTTAATTTCGCGAGACTGAAGACTTGAAACCCTCCGCTATCAGTGAGAATCGAGCCTTGCCAGTTCATAAAGTTATGTACGCCACCCGCTTCTTGGACAATCTCCAGCCCGGGGCGGAGATAAAGGTGGTAAGTGTTATTTAAAATAATTTGAAAGCCAATTGCGTTCAAATCCGTAACAGTCATTGCTTTGACCGTCGCTTGTGTCCCGACTGGCATAAAGACTGGGGTTTCGATCTGATTATGCGCAGTGGTGATTACTCCCAAGCGTCCACGATTCTCAGTGGATTCTTTTTCTAATTTAAAAGTTAAAGACATCTTCTCGCTCGTTGCTCCTTTATTCAATTAACATCGCATCGCCAAAACTAAAAAACCGATACTCTGTCGCGACTGCATGTTGATATGCTGCCAAAGTAAACTCGCGCCCAGCAAAAGCCGAGACCAACATCAGCAAGGTTGATTTTGGTAGATGGAAATTGGTAATTAGGGCATCCACGATTTTAAATTGATAGCCCGGATAGATAAAGATTCCCGTCTCACCTGAGCCTGCTTGCAACTTTCCCGTTGTCTCCGCCTGTGACTCCAGCACCCGCACTACCGTTGTCCCGACCGCAATCACTCTCCCACCTGCAGCTTTAGTCCGATAAATCTCATTGATTAATTCTTCATTCAGAATAAAGCTCTCCGTATGCATCTGATGCTCCGAGAGTAATTCCGTTTTCACCGGACGAAACGTCCCCAGACCCACTTGCAAGGTGAGAAAACCCGTTTTAATTCCCTGCTGATGTAGCTGTTCCAGTAATTCCGTGGTAAAATGTAAACCCGCGGTTGGAGCCGCCACCGAACCTTCATGCCTAGCGTAGATCGTCTGATACCGCTCCGGATGGTCAAGCTTAGTAGTAATATATGGTGGTAACGGCGTCTCGCCATGCTCCATTAGCCAAGCGCGAAAATCAACCTCCACCGGAAATTGAATCACTCGATTCCCGGTTGCATCAATCTCTAAAACCTCCGCCGTTAAACCGGCAGCAAATTCAATCCTCGTCCCGACCTTCACTCTTTTTCCGGGACGCATCAGACACTCCCAACGATTTAACCCCAGTTCTTTCAGTAAAAAGATCTCTAATTTTGCTCCTTCGAGCCCGCTTTTCCTTGCTGCAAGTCGTGCCGGAATCACCTTAGTATCATTAAAAATCAATAAATCTCCAGGGCGTAAAAAATTTGGCAGATCATAAAAATGCTGATCCGCCAAACTCTGCCGGATACGATTCACCACCAAAAGTCGGGAATGATCCCGTGGTTCGATTGGTGTCTGAGCAATCAGCTCTGGTGGTAAATCATAATCAAAATCACTCACCAACATCTATTCCACATACCCTTTCTGGCTGTTTTCATTCTTTATTTGCGGGAGATCTTGTAGATTCATCAATGCAGTTCCCGGATAATAGTGTTCCAAAATCTGCTCTGCCCGATAACCAAAGCCTGCCATCTCTTTGGCACCCCATTGACTCAAACCGACTCCATGTCCCCAGCCAGAACCCTCCAGCAGTAAAAACTGCGGTTCTTTATCCCTGAGCCAACTATATGGTTCGAAAAGATCCCAGGGAGGCGAGAGAATTTCAATCCCACCCGGAAAGGTTGGATTTTGCATACTTGCTTCAGGATAAGATCGTTCCGTTGACCAACCCAAAGTGATCAAAGGTTCTGGTCCATAAACCATTCGTACCTTAACCCGACTGCTAGGTAAACTTAGCCAGAAACGAAACTTTTCACCCGTGAGGGTGATTTCACCTAAATCACCGCGACAGATAATTTTAGCTAATTTGCCATCATTATAGGCTACCGGCAAGAGTTGTGTCAAGCGTCCAATTTGCGGATAATTGCGTACTGCCATTCCTTGCAGCTGCTCCCAAGTGTATTGCCGTTGCCACTGTTGATGAGGGGAATTCTGATCCCAGTCGGCTACCGCTTGCAAATAGGGAATCTCTTCTCCCCAGATACTAGCGGAGGTAGAAGTCTTTCCTCCTGAAGATGAATAATAAAAAGCAGCAATGGTTCGTCCTTGATAAGTTAATACCTTACCTGCAGTCTCAGCAACTGCCCGACTGGCACTAGCACGTTCAGCTGAAGCCCCCACATACATCTGACAATGCGTGGTGGCACAAAGATCAAAACCATCTGCTTGATGTCTTTTTAAATTAGTTAAGGTATAAGTACGTGCGGCAATCGCTTGTGCTTTAAGTGCCTCCAAATGCCAAGAAACAGGCATCTCTCCCGGCAAAACACCACGCAAGTAGTCCTCTAAAGCGATTTGATTAATCAAAGTCACACGATTATCTCGCGCCAGAATTAAAAAATTGCCCCGATAATTCTTCTCATTCCAGGTGAGCAGTTCACCATCTGCAACTAACAGTAGTGCATCTGTCTCGGAGGGAGAATCATTAATCCAAAGACGCCCTGCATTACTCGTGATCCGCAAGCGGTCACCCGAAGGTTGAATGGCTTGTTGATTTTTTAGATCAAATAAGTACTCATCTTCCTGCCAGGGTAGCTCCAGTGCGGTTTGGTTAACCGCCAGACCGATTTTCACTGCAAAAGTCTCATTTGCAGCATGCACTGCTTGCAAACTGGCAAGTCCAATAATTAGTATCAACCACCAACTGATTTGAGTTAAAAATTTTATCTTTCGCAACTCACTCAACCTCGATTTGATACCCGAATTCTTTTAATGAATTCTGGTTATTACGCCAGTTTTTCCGTACTTTTACCCAGAGATCCAAATATACCGGGACTCCCAACATCTCTTCCAGATCCCCACGGGCTGCTTGTCCAATTGCTTTTAACTTAGAGCCATTCGCCCCGATCACAATTCCCTTTTGTGAATCACGCTCGACATGAATCACTGCTGCGATGTAGATACGTCCATTCTCACGTTCCTTAAACTCATCCACCTGTACTGCAATCGCATGGGGAATCTCTTCACTGGTATGGTGCAACACCTGTTCCCGAATGAACTCTGCCGCCACAAACCGCTCTGGATGATCCGTCACCATCTCTGGCGGATAGAAAGCCGGGCCTTCCGGAAGTAATGATACCACCCGAGCTAATAATTCCTCTATTCCAGTGCCATTCAAGGCAGAGACCGAGAAGCTTTCTGCAAAACCTGGCAATTCTGGTAATGCCTGTTTTGATTCGATTAAATCAATCTTATTCCAGATTACCAAAATCGGAATCTCTGCTCCTTTAAAGGTCTCCATTACCTTTTGATCTGCAGCGGTCAAACCCATTGAGGCATCCAAGAGCCACAGTGCCAGATCCACACTGAAAAGTGCTTTCCGCGCTGATTTCACCATGCGATTTCCCAGTTCATGCTTGGGACGATGCAGTCCGGGAGTATCAATCCAAACAATCTGATAATCAGGTTTGGTAAGAATTCCACGTAATTGATTTCTGGTCGTCTGCGGTTTCTCAGAAGTAATCATAATCTTCTGCCCCACGATTGTATTGATTAAGCTTGATTTGCCAACATTGGGACGACCAATTAATGCTACAAATCCTGATTTAAATTTACTCATTCTTCCTCCCAATTCCATTCCAACAGCCAACGATCTTCACCAGGACCAAAATAGTTCCAGATATACTCGAGACGCTTCATATTAAATTTATTCTCACAGATATAAAGCGCAATCTCATTTTTGGGATGTACCATCAATTGCATTCTGGTAAAACCAGAACGCGGCAAGGCTTCCAGCATTGTATTGAGCATAGTCGTAGCAATTCCATGATTCCGATAATCTTCGGCAACTGCATAACCATAAAGATAAGCCAGCTCCGGATCACGCCAGTCACGCATTAGCTCCGCAATTCCAGCTAGTCTTCCATCATAGCGTGCCAGATAAACTCGCCCGTAATTCAAAAACGGTGTCAGTGACCATTGATTCAAACTGCCCAATCCAAATGCTTCTTCATCAATCTCTAAAATCTCTTCTAAAAGTTCTTCATCCACCTGAGTAACAGTTTCAATTTTAATTAATCCTAAATTTGCAGCCATTTTCTTGCCTCCGCTCAGGAATTTATCGCTATTCTTGTAAAAAAGTTTGATTAAAGGCAGCGGGCAGATAATCCGCCAAACTGCTCTGCTTAATCTCCCCTTTTAAATTCGCCAGAATAATCTGTAACTCCAGCCCAAACTCTGCCAGAAACTGCCGACAAATCCCACAAGGGGCGGCTAGTTTAGAACCATCCGTGACAATCGCAATCGCGGTAAATTCACGCTCGCCTGCTGCAACTGCCTTGACCATTGCGGTGCGTTCGGCACAGATCGTTGCCCCATAAGAAGCATTCTCCACGTTGCATCCAGTATAAATCTTGCCTGATTTAGCAAGCAATGCCGCCCCTACTTGATATTTAGAATATGGAGCATAGGCATGCTGACGCGCCTCACGTGCCAAATCAACTAATTCCTGCATATTAAATGCTGTCAAATAACTCACTTCCATCAAAAAATTAATAACTGAAAGACTAGGACGGTCACTAAAAATCCCACTAAAATTCCGGCTAAAACTTCCACAAATGAATGAATCTTATTTTCAATGCGACTTTCTGCTACCAGTAAAACCAGAAGAAAAGCTAGCACCGTAATTAAACTATGCTTACTCAAAAAAGCAATCGTAGTTGCTGCTACTGTACTCAAGGCAGTGTGCCCGCTAGGCATTCCACCTTGCAGCGGTCGCCCGGTTTTGGTCAAGGCTTTGCTGATAATCACCACTACTATCGTCAACAGTAATGCTACCAGAGTTAGATATGATGGTGATTTCTGTAAAGTAGTAAGCACACGAGGAATAGTTGGATCGAGCTTCGGAAAGAAGATTAAAAATCCTACCACCACCGAGACTCCTGCTGCCACTAAGACTGCTCCTGCCGCAACATTCTTGGCAATTGCCGCCATATAATGATATTCTTGGGTGAAAAGATCAATTGAAGCTTCGATTGCCGTATTAATCATCTCTGCCATCACTACAAAAGCAATTGCGACCATCAACATCAAAAATTCCAGTTTGTTGATTTTAAAAATTAATGATGACAACAAAACCAAGATCGTAGCTACAAAATGCAAACGAATATTCCGTTGCGTCTTTAAAGCATACAAAATCCCCTCAAAAGCATAATTAAAGGAATCAAGCAGACTTCTTGATTTCAAGCTTAATCATCTCACTCACTTAATCTATTTAACCCAGAACTCTCCAATAATTCTTCTTCCAAAGCACGCATCTCAGCCGTTTCCTCTGAATCTTGATGATCAAAACCCAAGAGATGCAATAAGCCATGACAGGCTAAATAAGCCAGCTCGCGTTCAAAAGAATGCCCATAACTCGTTGCTTGTTCAATCGCACGTTCAATCGAAATATAGATATCCCCCAGCAATTCCGGTGCACCTTCGGGAATCTCACTATCCAGAACATCTGCTTCCATCTCTTCAAGGGCAAATGAGAGTACATCTGTGGGACGATCAATCTCGCGATACTCCAAGTTTAACTCATGAATATAATCATCATCTACTAAAATTACGCCTACTTCCGCTGTAGCTCGCTCAAACTTTTCTAAACCTTGTTGTAATAACTTCTCCAGGAGCGTATAATGTTCATCTTCAAGTTTACGTACTTCTTGTAGATCATTTACTATAATTGCCATCCGAATTCTTCCTTTCCATCTCTTTTAAGACTGATTCAGGATATTCAATTCGATTATGAAACATCCCACTTAATACTTTAACAAAACTATTTTTAATCTGATTTAAATCTTTCAAAGTCAGATTACTATCATCAAATTGACCATCATCTAAACGTTCACGAATGATCTTTTGAATGATTGACTCTAATTTACCAGGAGTTAATTTAGGCACAGCACGAACTGCCGCTTCCACCGAATCTGCCAGCATCACCAGTGCTGCTTCTTTGGATTGAGGACGTGGACCTCCATAACGAAAATCCTCCTCAAGCAGTGATTCTTTCTCACCTTGAAGATTTTCAGTTGCTCGACGGTAAAAATACCTTACCAGATCTGTCCCGTGATGCTGCTCAATAATCTCAATTAATTTTTCAGGCAGACCATGCTCCCGTCCCATTTCTGCCCCTTCTTTCACATGATAGGTAATTATCAAAGTACTCAAGGTGGGATTCAGTTTTTCATGGGGATTCTCTTGCCCAATCTGATTCTCCACAAAGAAATAAGGACGTTTAATCTTTCCGATATCATGGTAGTAAGAGCCAACGCGAACCCAGAGTGCATCTGCACCAATCTTTTCCGCAGCGGCTTCTGCCAGATTACCCACCATAATGCTATGGTAGTAAGTACCCGGTGCCTCAATTTGTAACCTTCTTAGCAAAGGATTTCCAGGATTAGAAAGTTCCAAAAGCCGAATCGGCGAAGTTACTTTAAATAAGTGCTCCAGAAACGGAATCGTACCAATCGTTAAAATCGAGGCAAGAATTCCATTTGCTAGTGCCAGCAAAACTGCTACATAATTAAAATCACTACGAAAGAGTAAATTAAGCACGGTTACGGTTAATGAATTTGCTCCTGCCAAAATCAGACCTGCACGTACCAGATCACGCTGACGACTAAAATGTGCCAGACTCAAAACCGAGACCACACCAGAGATAAAATAAAAAATGGTTAATGCCAAATTATAGTCAACAATAATTCCACCCAATAAACTTACTAAGATCATCATCGCAAAAGCTAATTGTGAATTAATCAGAATCGCAATTAACATTCCTGCAAAACTAACCGGAGCAAGATATGGTAAAACATTTGCCGAATCCATTAATGCAAAAACTTTAATAATCGAAATTACCAGTAACACCAGTAAAATCAAGAGATATAATACTCTTTCTTGCTTTAAAAACTGCGGATAGAACTGAAGAATATATAACCAGCTCAGTGCAATTAAGATAATTACAAAAATAGAGAGACTCAAAAAAACTTTTAGCTGATTTGATTCATCATTAATCAGATGCAGCTCACTCAGCATCTTTAAGTCATTTGCAGTCACTACTTGATTACGAGCAATCAAAATATCGCCTTGACGTCGAAAAACAGCTGGTACTTCGAAGCGCACTTGTTGAATCAATTTATCCATTTTTTCCTGATTAATTATCAGATTTGGACGAAATGAATAAGCAAGCAACTCGCCTAAAATTGGTTTCACTATTTCGGAGGTCTGATATTCATCCAAAATCTTTCCAATATTTTCCTTGATATCTTTAATTGCCTTGAAGTCTAATTTTTTTTCAGACTCCATCACACCCAAAATTTGATGTGATTTTAATTTTAATTCTTGATAATCAACTTCCGAAAGTAAAACAATTTTTTCTAAAAAATCAAAAGTCGGAGTTTCATTAAAAACATTTTCAAAGTCTTGTAGATGAATTTCTTCTTTGGCAACAAAAGCATCTTGTTTGGTTTGATGGTTTTCACGAATTACTTCAAGTGCATCAAAAAAAAGATTCAAATTATTGGTAATATTATAAGCAATCGAAGGCTCAATCACATAAAACGAGAGATCTTGTTTTGCCTTAGTAATCGCTTGAGTTTCTGCTTTTTTTTGTGCACGTCGGGTAGCTTCCGGATCAATCACATCGCGTGGTGTATGAATATCAACCTTGCTAACCTGTCCAATTTTAAGATCAATTGTTTTGGGAAAGAGTCTGAGATGTAAAAGAACGATTAACAAGGCAAAACTCAAAATTAATAGCAGTATCTCACGAAATGAAGTTAATTTAAAAACTCCATGCAGCTTCATAAGAATCTCCAGCGCAAGATTAGTTTGATTTTTATATTTCTTGGAATTGGCACTCTGATTCTCTTTAATCTCCAAAAAAATTGTCCTCCTTGTCCTACTCAACAAGTCTTTCGTATGATTCATAAGCTTTAATAATTCGTTGTACTAGCTCATGTCGTACTACATCACTGGTGCTTAGTTTGACAATCGAGATCCCATCAATATTTTTAAAGATTTCACCAACATTAGCGAGCCCTGATTTAGTTCCACGCGGCAGATCTACTTGAGTAATATCTCCAGTAACCACCATCTTTGAACCCATTCCCATTCTAGTTAAGAGCATCTTCATCTGTTCTGGAGTAGTATTCTGCGCCTCGTCCAGAATAATAAAAGCATCATCCAAAGTACGACCCCGCATATATGCTAATGGTGCAATCTCAATAATTCCTCTTTCTTGATATTTCTGAAAAAGATCTGCTCCAATCACGTCAAAAAGTGCATCATACAAGGGACGCAAATATGGATCAACCTTCTCCTGCAGATCACCTGGTAAAAATCCTAATTTCTCACCTGCTTCCACTGCTGGTCGTGACAGAATTAATCGATTGACCATCTTCGCCTGTAAAGCTGCCACTGCTAATGCTACTGCCAGATAGGTCTTGCCAGTACCCGCAGGTCCGATTCCAAAAGTTAAGGTATTTGATTTAATTGCTTCAACATAATATTTCTGTCCAATAGTACGTGGAAAAATCTTTTTACCTCGGGCTGTCGCGGCAACTGCTTCTGCATTTAAGGCAGCTGCCTTTGAGAGTTGATCTTCTTTTGCCAGACTGATCAGATAATTTATTTCCACTATTTCAGGGTATTGCCCCTGCTTAATTTGTTGTTGTAAGAGCATTATCAGTGCCATTGCTCTTTCTACTTCACTGGTTGCACCTGATAATAATAGCTCATTACCACGAGAATAGATATTAATTGAGAGTCCGTCTGAGATTAATTTAAGATTCTCATCCAATTTCCCTGTTAACTGTGGCGCATATCGGGGTTCAAGCTCAATACGTTCTTCTTTGAGTGCCAAAAACTATACTTGCTCCTTTCAAAACACCAATTAATCACTTGGTAGTTTTCATTGCAATATCTTGCAGCCCTTCAATCGAAACATTGAGTTTTAAAAAACCACCCTCATCAGACCAGCTACTACTTCGCTCACCATGAGCATGTTTCAACAGACGGGATTTTGCCAAAAACTCCTGCCAGGCAGCACGTTTCACTTCTACAAGTGGTCGTTGATACCTTTGATAAGTAGCTTCTGACCAAACATCTTTGATTACTTCTACATTTAAACTTGGATTCCTTCCAAGCGAAATGACCTTGCGCCAGCGGCTCAAATGATATCGCTGGTCTGGTTTTTTCCCAATACCAAATAAATGCCACAGTTTACCTCGATATCTAATTGCATAGTCTGTCGCAGCAACTTTGAGAGCTTTGATCTTCCAAAAAACTTTTGGTTCAAGAATCTCCCAATCATACCAAACTCTTGCGACTACTACACCTTGAGCAGGAATATTTTCTTGAACCAAAGCACCAGTTGCTTTATCAGTATGCCACTCAAGACCACTAATTAACAGATCACCGCGGGCAACACTGTCTCCTTCTTTAACCACTGGTGTTCCTCTCACTACTACTAATTTAGTAATCACTCCTTCACGTAAAGCGATTAAATCATTCCCTGCACTTGCTGCTGGCGGGCTCTTACGTTCAATCACTCTTACCTCTGCCACCACGCCACGAATCGTAATTCCCAACCAAACTGCTTGTTTAGTATGAATCAAAACTTCCTGTTCAATCAGGCGTTTTTCATTTAATAGCTTCTCTCGCTTTATTCCCCTACGAAGCCCAGCATGATTTAATTCACGATATAGTCTTTCACGTGCAGCGCCTTCAAAACCTTCAATCTGAATCACCCAGACAAAATTTGATAAATAGACTAAAAGCCCTAAACAAAGTAAAGCGCCAATTAAAAAAAACTTACGTTTCCATATTCGACGCAGCATAAAGACAAAACCAACTTTTTTTAATACCTTTACATTAGTCTTTGATCTTTTTACTAAATTTCTTGTCTGTAAAAAACTACCTGCTTGCATCTTGATCTGCATTACTTCCGCACCAACACGCCGAATATCCCAGAGACTCAATCCGGCATTTGACGCGAGATTGATGAACTTTTCTAATTGTGGTCCGCGAATTAAAAGTTCAACATAACCTGTCAAATAATATATTAACGACCTTAAGCTCACTTTGTTACCTCCAATCTATATATTCAATCTGACAGATTACGCCACCAATCTCCAACTCATCTTTGCCCGCAAAAATAATGGTTAATTTTTGCCCAGTTATTTTAATCTCACCCAGCTTAGTATTAATTCTGATTAAATCTTGTGCATACTCAATTACACCACGGTGATTCTGTAGCAAAAGATGGCGATTAGCACTCAAACTTAAATTAGGCCAATCAATTGCCGTTTCAAGCGGTATCTCCAAAAACTCCGCTAACTTCTGCCCCAATTGCTTTGCTTTCTGTTCCAATAAAAAATCCCCCCCATAAGTCTTATGCTTGATGAGAAGGATTTTAGAAGAACAATTTAATTTTAAAAATATTTTTTATTCCGAGACCATCAATTTAAAATTAGAATTCATAATACTAATGCGCGGTACCGCCTCCATACCTAATTCTTTATAAATAATCATCTTTTGATCCGCTAAGGCACCAGGATTTAAATCAAGCATCTTAATAATCATTTCTTCCTTAAAACCACGTACTAATAATTTCAAAATATTTAACTGTTTGTCGGTCAATCTCAAACTTAAATAATTTTTATCCATACTACTGTTTAACTTCTGATACTCTTCAATTAGATGATGTCTTTGTAATTCTCCCAGCATTGTCTGTTCCTGACTGATTCTATTATTAACTGCATTAACATTCAGGTAACCAACAATCTGCTCATTAATTCGCAATGGCAATACATAAGAAGTAAAAAATTGTAAAGCACTACAAAAATTATTCTCCGCCAAACAACCCACGGGTCGCATCAAACGCATCACTAGTGCAACGCTATTCGTCCCACAACTCTCTTCTGCCAGTGATGCTCCAATCCTCAAACCAGCATTTTCTAATTTTCCTGCAATCGACTGCAGATGAAACTTGTTTAAAATTACTCCATCAGGATCCATCACCATAAAAAAATATTGATGTTCATCATTAAGAAATTTACTAATCTGCTGCATTGAATTTTCAAAGGCATTAATTAAAACCTGATAACGTTTGATTAATGCTTGAAGCTGGTCATTATTTTGAAAAAACATTGGTAGTGAGCTTCGTTTCACTATACCGCGTTCATTACACCTCTTCCAAGAACGCAAAATCTCTTCAATCGGATGATCATAGTGCATCTTTTCTCTCTCCCCACCACTTAAACTTAAAATTTATTAAATGATTCTCTGTTTATTTTAGAGTTAGCATATAGATTTTATTTTGAAAATTAAGAAATGTCAATACCATTTTTTGATGGATTATCTATTATTCTGACATAAGCTGCCGTAGTAACAAAATAATTTTTTTTATTGTAATTATATACGTTCTAACAGAGGTTTTTCAAACTTCAATTTGAAAAAAATGGATATTTGTTGCAAATTTATTGAAATCACTAAAAAAATATTCAAATAAGGCTTTACATATTGTTGTTTTGTTGTATAATTATGGTGAATAATCCTTAAGGAGGATGGTATATTGAAAAAGGCATTATTATTACTTGGATTAACTGCATCGATGCTTTTAGCCACTGCTAGTGCATCATTAGCAATGGCAGCTTACGCAGAGGGCGCTTATGGAATCGCCAAAACGGAATACAATGCTAATAACAATGATGGTAACTTCGGAGCTCTTTATGCAGGTTTAGATTGCAGTCTAATCTCTGATGTTAAGCTGAAACTAGAAGGATTTACAGGAAAAAATAAAACAGAATACAACGGTAATATCTCCTTCATGGGTTTCGAGGCAAAAGGTGG
>JBFYZC010000333.1:0-2635 GCA_041309705.1 Bacillota bacterium
CATCGTGAAAAATCCTTAGTGCATTGGATATTTTCACTCGATAAAATAAGAGATCTTTATTGGAAACTATATATTTTCCGAAAGATCTATTTCATTTTAGCTTCATAAAAAATCCTTAATACGCTGGATATTTTTATTCGTTAAAATGAAAGATCTTTATTCGAAAATATATAGGTTAAGTTTAAATTATTTTTTACTGAAAAGTGTATCTATTATTTTGAGGAGGAAAGAGGATGGGTTTTTGGGATAAATATCCTGGATTGAAACGATTGCTCAAGCGGTTAGTGCCCATGATAAAATGGCGCGAAGTTGATGAAAGTCAGATTCCACCACAGTTAATGGCTAGTTTAGCCGAAGCGCATCGTGAATGGCGCGAGGCAAGTGCTTTTTTTGAGGCGGTGGCTGATCCGGATTTGATTGACTATTCTATTTTTTTGATGGGAGCCTGCGAGCAAAAGTATAGCTATCTTCTGAAACAGGTGCGTCAAACAGGGGGACGAGTTGCTTTGGAATTTAAAGCAAATTAATTATATATTTTCCGAAAGATCTAATTCATTTTACCTTCGTAAAAAATCCCTAGTACGCTGGATATTTTCACTCGGCAAAATAAAAGATTTTTACTTGGAAAATATATAGTTAAAGTCAGTCTAAAACCCTTCTTTTACTTATAAAATATTTTTAAAGAATATTTTGTGGAAGAAGGAGAACGAAATGAGTGGGAATACGATTTTGATCTATGTCTTGATTGTGGTAGTTTTATTTATCATCAGTCAAGGTTTTGGAAAACCGTTTTACTTTTTGGCACAAGCCTGTTTTAAAGGAGCTTTGGGAGCAGCAGGAATCGTTATCTTTAATTTAGTAGCAGTAATTTGGCAGATCTCCATTCCCTTAAATCCATTTAATTCACTCTGGGCTGGTTTTTTGGGAATTCCGGGGTTGCTGTCGTTACTAGCGGTACGTTATTGGATGGCAATTTAGTAAAAGCTCAAGGACAGACACTAAAAGTAGGCGGTAGGCATAGTCTATCTTACTAAAGGAAATATAACTGAATATTTTCTGGAAAATCTAATTCATTTTACCTTCGTGAAAAATCCTTAGTGCTCTGGATATTTTCACTTGGTAAAATAAAAGATCTTTCTCGGAAAATATATATATACTTTAGTGAGAAGTATTTTAGAGAAGTTTTGGAAATACTGGAGGGATCAACTATGGCTACCAATCAATGTTTTGGCTGTCAAGTAGCTACTAGCGGAGAGGCATTAAATATTTTAGGGCAATTTTTATGTCAAAAATGTGAGACCAAGTTGGTGGAGAGTGATCCTGCACGAGATGATTATCAAATTTGGATCAAATATTGTCGTCAATTTTGGGAGAACTTACGTTGAGATCTTTATATAAATCAGAATTGTTTTTGCTTTTTTAAAAACCAGGATGAGAGGATTCTGGTTTTTTTATATAATATGTTGAACGGATTACCATTGTTAGTTGAACATATATGTTGGGGAGCAGAAAGTCTTAAAAGAGGAAAAGAACTAGTTGTGTCGAATTGATTTAAGAATGAGAAAGCTAGAAAAACTTCAGCAAACTGCCACACCATTAGTGACAGAGCTAAAAAGATATACCCAAGAGCGTCTAGGGGCGTTTCATACTCCGGGGCATAAAGCGGGCAAAGGATTGGAAGATATCTGGTTTCAGCCGGGAATCATCCCCAGCTTTGATCTAACGGAGATTACTTCGTTTGCTTGGCAGGAAGCTCTGGCAAACGCTGAGGCTTTGGCAGCAGAGTTCTATCAAGCTAAACGTAGTTTTTTTTTAGTACAGGGTGCAACACAAGGAATCTTGGCAGCATTATTAGGGCTATTTCCACCTGGCGCGACGGTACTGGTGCCGCGAAACTGTCATCTTTCGGTAATTCATGGATTAATCTTAGCTGATCTCAATCCGGTTTTTCTCCCAGTTGATTATTTGAATAACTGGGGCATCTCCTCTGGCTTGAAACTTTCAGTCTTAGCTGAAGCTGTAGAGGTATATCCTGAAGCACAAGGATTACTGCTTACTAATCCTACTTATCAAGGGATTGCTTTTCCAGTTAAGGCTTATCGGGAAGTCTTAGGAGAAAGGTTATTAATTATTGATGAGGCACATGGTGGTTATCTTGGTTGGGCAGGTTATTCTGATTATGAAGCTAAATTAGAAGCAGATCTTTGGATTCATGGTACGCATAAAATGTTGGGATCGCTGACCCAAACAGGACTATTACATCTTGGCAAAAGAATTGATCCTGAATTAATTGCACGTAGTTTAAAATTGATTACGACTACTAGTCCATCATATATTCTGCTGGGGGCATTGGATTCAAACCGACATTTTTTAGCAACCAAAGGTAAAAATTTATTTTGTGATAAGTTATCAGAGATTATGGAGTTGCGTCTGGCTTTAACGAGAATATCCGGGTTATCACTCTTAACGGAGCAGGCGGTAGCAGCAGAAAAAGCGATTGTCGATCCGTGGCGTATCTGTTTTTCTCTTAGTGAACTTGGTTATACTGGCGAAGAGGTTGAACGGATTTTTCAGTCAGAATTTTCTTTGCAACCAGAATATGCGGATTTGAGACAGGTAACCTGTTTGCTGAGTC
>JBFYZC010000334.1:0-3819 GCA_041309705.1 Bacillota bacterium
TCTTCACCCTCATCATCCCCAAAAATAGAATCTCTTGACGGGTAACCACAGGGGGTTACCCCTACATTCACACCAATCTGGGTAACCACAGGGGGGTTACCACTACATTCACGCTTCTCACATCTCACGCTTCTCGCCTCTCGTCTCTCGTCTCTCACATCTCACATCTCATATCTCACATCTCATCTCACGCTTCTCGCCTCTCGCATCTCACATCTTATTGTGGTCTACCGACCAACATTCCTTTACCAATAGCATAGATATCATCAATCACCATCTGAAAGCTGACTGGTCGTTCTTCATTTTCTGCCCTTACAGCAATTTTCGCTTGATGAAAATCAATAATCTCCTGATCAAAGGGGAGATTTCCAAAATCCAGCAACCGTACCGCCCCATCATGATCACGCACCGGCATCACCTTACCCCGATTATGCCGACTCGGTGCAAAGGGAATATCCAGCACTCCTGATGCAAAAGCGCGTACCGTTCCTACTGCCCAATCACCTTCGCCCAATTCCTCAACCTTATTTAAAATTGCTCTAGTCTCAGCAATAATTATCTCCCGTTCTAGCTGCAACTGCGCTGCCTCGGGAAAACTCTGATCCCGCAACATATTCAAAATCTGCCGGGTTGCCTTCAATCCCTCGACGTTTGCTTCTTTGGTAGGAACCCCAAAAGCTTCATGCGGGGTCTTGACAATTACCTTGGTCGCTTTGGCAAAAGCTGCCGCAACTGCCCCCCAAGAGATTACCGCAAAGGCTGGCGCTTCATCCGGTGGAAAGCCCCCCATCCATTGATGAAAGACAGTAGTTAGCTTGACTTGATAACCATAGCGTTCCAGATATTCTTGCGTCAAGCTTTTTAAACTCTGTAAAGCCGCAATATCCTGCAAGAGATTCCCGGCTTGACCATAGCCGACTGTCAGATCACATACCCCTTGCTCTGCCGCTAGCAATGCCTCGATGATTGCTACGGCGTGGGAGAGACAAGGTGGTACCAGCGTTCCAGTCAGTGGTCCAAATGGTTCACGGTTAATACTCACTCCTTGACTCTCATACCAGCCGATCAGTCGATCCACATACTGCCAATGACGAATCGTGGCTTCCAGTGAAATATCCTTCGCATAGGGAATATTATAGGAGATGCCGCCTCCTTCAAAAGCAGTAAATCCAGCCGCAATCGAGATCTCTGCCAACAAACGTGCATCTGGTGTCCCATGCCTTACCTGAACTGGTTTCTTCAACGCTTCGGTGACGCGGCGTGCTTCCTTCACCCCATGATTCACAATCGGAAACCCATTTAGCATCGAGCGTCCCGCTAGCTCACTCTCACTAATCCCCCGTGCTGCTTCTTGATAACGATTCTGTCGTGTATAGCTATCTACCGTGGTGGGCAGCAAATCAGCGCCACCCTCATTTTCTAGATAATTCAATAATGCCAGATGCTGTTCGACCAGTGCTACTCCAGCTCGAGGTTGAATCAATGTCTCCTGGTTCTTCTGGGCAGTGGCTAAACGCTCGGTAAAACGTTTCTTCTTGGGAATCTGTAACTGATAATCGACTGCCTCTTCTAGCTTAACTTCACTCCCAGTAGCCCATTGCGTCAAAACCTCAGCTCGTTCTGAGAAAAAAATCTCCTCATCCAAACAGCGATTGGCTAAAGCACTCATGCTCACTGCCCCCTCAACCCTTCCCTTAGTTCGAAATCATTACGCAGATCTACAATTGCTATTTCTGGCGCTGTCCCTGGTGGATAAACTCGATCAAAACCCATCGCTTTAAAAGTCTTTTCAACCTCGCCAAAAGTAGCCTTCCCCACTACCAAATTGCCACCTACATAAAGCAAGATCTCTGCAATTCCTGCTTCGATACATTTTTCTCGCAAGCCACGACAATCTAGCTCCCCATGCCCATAAAGTGAAGAGATAATGATCGCTTGGGCATTGGTCTCAATCGCCGCTTGAATAAATTCCACTTGCGAGACCATTACTCCCAGATTAACTACTACAAAACCAGCTTGCGTAAAAGCATACTCCAAAATGCGATTACCCACCGCATGTACATCCATTCCAATCACACCCAGAACAATGGTCGGCTCTTCCATCAGTACTCCCTCCGATTTTTCGCCTGCACTGCCTTTTCAATCGCGCGGCGCACCATCGTTACCGAACCAGCATCTAATTCATGGGCATAGGCAATTAGCTCTTTTTCTCCCGCAATCTTTTTGACTTCCTTCATCCGCTCATTAAAGACCACTAGCACCTCATGCATTGCTATAAACGCTGTTAATTCTTCCTGACTGGCACTATTGGTATAATTAAAGGTTAATTCATAAATTCCCAGCTTGCGCAGTGCCCGCCGCACTACTGCCGGAAAAACCTCACTCAAACCAATCAGACCAATCTGAGTATTCAGGGGCATTCTCCCCAAACGCAAGAGACTCTCCATTCTTGGACGGGCACAAACCGGAGTTACTTCCTGGTTCATCCCTAATTTCTCTAATACTTCACTCACCTCATCAAAATGAGTATCTGTCGTGACCACCAAGTCAACCTGCTGTAATAAAGCAGTTAAATCTCTATTAGTTTGATTAAAATCATCTAACAAACAGATAATAATCTGAGCATGAAAGATCTCCCGAAACTGACGTTGAAAATTACGTAGCTGTTCCTGATGACAATCAACAAAGAGAATATGTATTTTTTTCAGTGATTCTTCGCGTTCTCTCACTCTTACCGCTGACAAGGCAGCTAACTGCTTAATATCAAAACCCAGACTCAAACAGCCATCAATTGCCTGATCAATTAGACGCAACGCCTTTTCACGACGACTGATCCTCTGATTGCAATCAGTATCTTCGTTGGCTGAGGTCACAAAAGTCCCCTTGCCTTGTTCTACAATCAGCAATCCTTCATCTTCTAATTCTTGAAATGCCATACTAACTGTATTTCTACTTACCCCAAGTTCCGTTGCCAGCTCACGCTCGGTCGGCAATTGCTCACCTGGTTTTAAGTCACCACTTTCAATTTTCGCTTGTAATTCTGCTTTAATCTGCAGATATAATGGCACCCCAAGATTTTTATCCAGTTTCAGCTCCATCCGGGAACCCTCCCCAAAATGATTAATGGACTAATCAACTAATCCAATTTTAGTATAACTCTTGATCCAATTTTTCGCAAGGGGGAATTTGGCATAAAAAAATAGAACCGTCCTTTTCGCCAGACAGTTCTATTATATATTTTCATCATCTATCACTATTCATTCTCTATAAAATGATATTTTAGATGGATTTAATAATTTTTTGAGTGTATTTTCCACTTCTAATCTGGTCGATTAATTCAATCTCAAGTGGAGAGTTCTTATATCCAGAATCAATCACTGCAAAAATACCATCTTCTTTTTCTTCATAGTAAGCTTCGATTGGGAATACATCTTCATAAAAAATATATAATTGTTTCATAAGAAGATTCTCCTTTTCGACATTTTTATTTATTTAATACAAAAAGGGTAATGTTCTAAATGTGTTGGAGAATGAATTTATATCAGAACCAAACTCTAAAATATTAATCACCAAGCCAATCACAATATCATTCATGATGACGGATTTAGAAAAACAAATTGTCTTGCGTGCAAGACGTTTGATGCGTGTTCTGAGTGTAAGATTTTTACGTTCAATGGTCTGAGTGTTATTTTTCCCAACAGTATGATTTTGAGTTGGGATATTTCGTTCATAGCTGCCCCAATCATCTGTATAAAACATCGTGATTCCAAAAGGCTCTAGAAGCGTTTGAAATTCTTTAAAAACTTCATCTTTTCTTTT
>JBFYZC010000335.1:0-2791 GCA_041309705.1 Bacillota bacterium
TAATAATTGTGGGATTATCAAGGGTTTTACCCTAAAACGTGCTGCAGAGAGAGTTCGGGCGCGGCAAACCTTAGAAAAGGTAATTTCACTTGAGATGGGATTAGCTTTAACCTCACGTTTCACTGGTTTAGAGGGAATTGCCGAAGTAGTTGTCAGTCGGCGTTCGCGCAACGAGTTATTAAATATGATCCAAGCAGAAGCTTTATTAGAGCAGCATCAGTCCGAGGTAGCGTTAACTCAGCAATCAGAGAAGCCGAAGTCGGTTATGGAAGAGATGAGCTTGATCTGGCAGGAGTTACTAGGTGTTACCGAGATTCAACCGGAGGATAACTTTTTTGATCTGGGTGGACATTCGTTGATGGCAATTCGGGTCTTGGCACGAATTCGTGCGGTTTTCGGGCTAGAACTCCAGACAGAAGAGGTCTTTAAGATCTCTACCTTAGAAAGTTTGGTCAGTCGGATTGCTGAGCTTTTGGCAGTTAAGCAGAGTGAAACTGAAAGCAAACAGGAGTTTCTAGAGTTACAACAGATTAAACCAGATCAAAGCGGAAGAACCGTCTTTCCTTTATCAAGTTCACAGCGGAGAATCTTCTTCTTTCATGAGTTGGAAGGGGATAATACCGCCTATACCTTACCTTCGATTATGGAGCTTCATGGGGAGTTGAATCAAACAGCACTTCAAGGAGCATTTGATCTATTGGTAAAACGACACCAGATCTTACGGACAACTTTTCACAATCAAACCGAGCTTTTTCAGAAAGTTCATCCAGTAGAGCATTTTCCCTTAACTTTTGAAGATCTGAGTCAGGCAGTGAATCCTGCAGAATTAGCCTGGGAGAAAGCGATTAACCTAGCAAAGCAGCCCTTTAATCTGGAAATACTACCATTAATGAGAATCCATGTGATGAAACTCGCCACCCGAAAGAGTAGCTTGATACTCTTAGCACACCATATTATCTCAGATTATTGGTCAGCCGGAATCTTGATGAAAGAACTCACTACCATCTATAATGCTTTAATCAAGCAAACAGAACCAAAGCTGACCGAGTTACCAATTCAATATGGAGATTATGCAGTCTGGCAGGAAGAGTATTTTCAGACACCCCAGTTTGAAATGGACTTTGACTATTGGAAGAAGCAGCTAAAAGATGCACCACAACTTTTACAATTGCCACTAGATCTGCCCCGTCCTGCAAACGAGAGTCATCAGGGTGGGACAGTGGAGCTACTGCTTCCGGCAGCATTGATCAATGAAATCCAGCAACTCTGTCGTAATCATGGGGCAACTCTTTTTATGGGCTTGAATGCAGCATGGCAAGTCTTACTCTCACGTTATAGTGGGCAAAAGGAGATTATGATTGGTTCCCCGGTCTCAGGGCGTAAGCTCTATGAATTTGAAAATCTGATTGGGATGTTCGTGAATAATCTGGTGCTGCGGGGTAATCTGGAAGGTAATCCGAGTTTTCTGGAACTACTTGAACGGAATCGAATCGTGGTCAGTGAAGCCTTTAATCATCAAGATTTACCCTTTGAGAAGATTGTCGAAGCCGCCAATGTGCCCCGCGATCTCAGTTATTCGCCAGTCTTTCAAGTAGTCTTTATTCTCCAGAATGTACCAGAGGTACTACCGGAGTTTGATAATTTGCACATTCAGTCAAAGTTTGTCCCGCAAGAGACAGCAAAACATGATCTAACTTTGGAATGTTATCCAATTCATACAGGCGAGATCAAGACACGTCTGGAGTATAACAACAGTATTTTCTATCGTGAGACCGCAGTAAGATTACTAGAAAATTATCAACAGATCTTGCAGGCAATTGTGGTAAATCCAAGCCAAAAGATTGAAAAGTTAAGCTTGATTAATCCCGAGGAAGCAAGACTTTTACTGAAAGACTTTAATCAGACCGAGCAAGCAGTGAATCAGGAACTCTTGACCCATCAATTAATTCACCAGACAGCTCAGGCGCATCCAGAAGCAATTGCCTGTGAATTTGCGGGAGAGCAGATGAGCTATGCTAAGTTCGATGCTTACTCAAGTCAATTAGCACATTACTTACGTGAATTAGGAGTTGGACCAGAGGTGATCGTGGGAGTCTCCTTAGCACGTTCGCTGAAATTACCAGCCGTCTTTCAGGCGGTACTCAAAGCAGGTGGGGCTTATGTGCCATTAGATCCCTTACTCCCCAGTGCGCGGATTGAATATATTCTTAATGATGCACAAGCAGCAATGATTTTGACTGATACAGAAGGAGCCGCTAGTTTGAGCGGATTTTCGGGAAGATTAATTAATTTAGGGGCAGCAGAGCATCAAAAAAGCATCAGTGCAATGCCATCAACTCTACCATTAAGTGGCGTGCGTCCGGAGAATTTAGCATATATCATTTACACCTCTGGTTCGACGGGGAATCCCAAGGGAGTGGCAATTGAACACCGCAATCTGCTCAATTTAATCTTATCAATGAGACAACAACCAGGGCTGACCAGAGAAGATACGCTGTTAGCTTTGACCACGATTTCTTTTGATATGTCAATTCCGGAATTCCATCTGCCTTTGATTTGCGGGGCAAAGATTTTACTTGGCTCGAAAGAAGATTCGCTGGATGCACAATTATTAGAGCAGTTAATCGCAGAAGGGGTTACGATTATGCAAGGGACGCCCGCTACCTGGCGAATGCTGCTGGCAAATGGCTGGCATGGTAAGGCTGATTTAAAGATTCTCTGCGGCGGCGAGGCAATGACTCAGGAATTAGCACGTGAATTAATTCCACGTTGCCAGAGTCTCTGGAATATG
>JBFYZC010000336.1:0-9617 GCA_041309705.1 Bacillota bacterium
CAGCAGTTTCAGCTTGAGCCTTTTGTTGTTCTTCTAATTGTTTTTGCATCGCTTCTTGCTGTGCTTTTTGAATATTTTTAATTAATGCTTCCTGGGCAGCTGCTTCTTTGGTCATCTTTAATTCAGTATAAGCCTCTTTTAATTGCATCAGTACTTGAACATTCTCACCATTATCTTTGGCGAGTTTGGTCAGGATTGATTTTGCCTGTGTGGTGTTTTTATTTGCACCATAAGCTTTTGCCAAAGCAATCTGGTATCCGGTATCAGCTCTGTATCGTTCTGGAACTTGTTTTAATATTTTTAAAGCTTCGTCAGCTTGTTTCAGTTTCAGATATACAGTAGCTGCATCCAACTGTACGTCCAGAGCATTTTTATAATAACTGTTTTTGAGAGCTTTGCGATAAGCTACTGCAGCTTCAGCCCATTTCTCTTTCTCTTTTAAACGATACGCTCTCATAGCTGGATCAAGAATTTCGGCTTTCTCTTCGGCTTTTTTAGTCAGATTGCCATACCACTCCTGAAATTTAGGATCACTTTGTGCTTTTTGAGTTAACAAACTATCAGCGAGCTCTTTATACTGTTCTTTATATGCGTTACCTTTAGGCATCTCGATTTTATCCAGTTTGATGACATGGTAACCGAATTGAGTTTTTACTGGTTGAGTGATTTCACCTGTTTTTAAAGCGACTGCTGCTTCAGCAAACTCTTTTACCATCTGAGTTTTGAAGTCAGCTAGTGGCATAGTATAACTACCACCTTTATCTTTCGAGCCAGGATCATCAGAATACTCTTTAGCGATTGCTGCGAAGTCACCACCAGTAGTTACTTTCTGATAAACTTCTTCAGCGCGGGCTTTGGCTTCAGCATCCGAACGAATCGCTTTATTAGTCGCTGCATCGTTTAATGACACTAAAACATGACTTACGGTAATCTGCTTCAGCTTGTCTTCAATTTCACTCTTCGAAACTTTAATCTTTAATTCTTTTGCTTTATAGGCAATAAATTTTTGAGATTCCAACTGTTTCTTGATTATCTTGCGTAACTCTGCTTTATCAGCAATTCCCTGTTGCATCATTACACTTTGCATTTCTTCTTCAGTAGGAAAATATTTCTTAATTAGTTTCTCTATTTCATCATTACTTACTTTGATCTTGGAGCTGATCTTTTTCTTCTCTGCTTCAAAAGCTAAAGTACTAATTGCCATTGAAAGTGCAGTATCACGAATTCTTCCCTCATCAGGCATTGGCATTCCGTATTGCGCCATCTGACTTGCTTGTTGTCCAGCTTGAATCAGATATTTATTAAACTCTGCTCCTTTAACAACCTGATTACCTAATTTAACTGCTTTTTGATTATAACTAGCATTCTCATTTCCCATGGTTGGTGCTCCGATGTAGAAGAGACCAACTGTTAATGCAACTGCCAAAATGATAATTACTGGCATCATCATCTTTGTAGCAGCCTTACGGATTGACATAATTGACATAACCATTCCTCCTTATTAAATTACAAAAAAAAATTCACTTCCTTAAAAAGCACCGTGACACTAAATAATAATCACAAATTAATTTCAATTGTACATAATACCTTGCCAAATGTCAACCAAGAAGTAACTTTGTTTGTTGGACTTTTTGGTTGATTGTTTCCAGAATTCGTTGCTGATAGGTCGCCGGGCAACCTGGATTTTGCTGTCTTACTACATGGTTTGACGGAGTGACCCATTTAGTGATCGCACCCGCGCCTAACCCAATAATTGTCTGCTGTTCTTCCATCATTTGAATATTGTAGATATTTACATGATTCGGACGTGCAAAACCAATGTTCTCTAATTCTGCTAAAATACCACGTTGACGATAGAGATAATATGGAAAATAATACTTGGCTTGTAATGATTGATACGCCTTGGTTGCTGTTAATCCCAGTTCATCTGGCTTGACAATTTCAAGGGTGGCAAAATTACCTTTCCAGGTGGCGGCTCTCTTGGGTGCTAGCGTATGCAACGTAATATTCTCTGGTGCAAACTGCAGCACTGCCTCTAAAGAGCTATCAAACTCTTTCATTCCTTCGCCTGGTAAACCTAAGATCAGATCCATATTTAAATCAAAGTTTGTTTTAGAACGCACCATTGCTACTGCTTTGGTAATCTGCTCCACTGTATGAGCTCGTCCGATTAATTTTAAAGTCTGTGGCTGCATTGATTGCGGATTAACACTGATACGAGTCACTCCTGCCGCTTGCATGATGGCTAATTTTTCTGGAGTGATTGTTTCTGGTCGTCCCGCTTCAACTGTAAATTCTTTCGTTTTGGTAGCAAGAAAATTATCAGTTAAACTCTGCATTACCATAGCAAAATCTTTATCCGTCAGACTGGTTGGCGTTCCACCACCTACATAGATCGTTTCAA
Organism: Bacillota bacterium; assembly: GCA_041309705.1. GTDB lineage: Bacteria > Bacillota > UBA4882 > UBA8346 > UBA8346 > JBFYZC01. Next base: position 2,405 of record JBFYZC010000336.1, read on the forward strand.
TCTCTAGGTTCTGTTCACGACATAAATCGCTGATTGCCGTAACTTCTTGCCAAAAACCCTGCAAATAGTCTTTGACTAAATGTGTATGAGTCTCTAAAGAAACTGCCGGAAACGAACAATAATGACAACGCGTTGGACAAAAAGGAACTCCCACATAAAGACTCACCTTGTGTGACTCCTGCTGCAAAAATGCTTGCTGTACCTCACAGACTGAGCGTAGTAGTGCGATTTTTTCATCCGCCAAAGCATAATCAGTCTTCAAAAGTCTTGCAATCTCATCATAGCTTAAATTTTTCGCTTCCAAACCATGAAAGATCTTCGTGGGACGTACTGCACTCAAAATTCCCCATTTCGGTTGATATTGCAGTTTGCGCCCCAAAAGCGTGATAATTCCCAGACGGATTAGTTCTTTCAGACGCTGCTCGCGCTCGAAATAATAAACTCCCAGTTCGTGTTGGTACTCTTCGCAAAGTCCAGTAGCTTTGGTTACTAAATTCACCTGAACCAACCAAGTTTCAGTAATCATTACCGTCAAGACAAAATCAGGTGCTTGAGTGAGAAACTCCGCTTGCGGATCAACAATTTTCACCGCAATTTCGGCATTAGCTAGTTGCTCTGCTGTAGTAAACAGCTGATACCTCATGAATAACACAGCTCCAGATTATCTTCAATTTCTGCTCCAATGGTACTCGAACCCTCATGTCCTGGTAAAACCATCGTCTCCGGCGGCAGAATCAGCAAACGTTCTTTAATCATCTTAATTAATTGGGCGTGATCTCCACCTGGAAAATCAGTTCTACCAATTCCTCCCGCAAATAATGTATCACCCGAAAAGAGCAGTTTGCCCGTATAAAGTGAGATTCCTCCTTGAGTATGACCTGGAGTTGCAATTACTCTGATTGTTTCAGTTCCCAGCAGTATTTCTTGCTCATGTTGTAATTCCTGTGTGGCATCAGGACTAATGATCTTCAGCCCTAATAAGAAAGAGAGATTCTCTGTCGCTGAGCTAAGCATCTGTCGATCCGCTCCATGAATCAAAAGTGGCACCTGAAATTCCTTCATTAAAGCCTCATTACCAGCAATATGGTCTCCATGCCCGTGTGTATTAATAATCCATTCCAAATTTAACTCACGCTCTTTAATGAACTTGATTACCTCAGCGACCTCGCCACCCGGATCGATGATTCCTGCTTGTTTGCCTGACCACAACAGGTAACAATTGGTTTCCAGCATCCCTAAAACAAACTTATAATAATTCATACCTTCCTCCAAACGAATTTAGTTGCAAAAGGTTCCATTAAATCTAAGTTTACTGCTAATATTTCAAATGATTATTGCAAAAAAAATATTTTACTTTCGATCAAAAAAGGGACTCTTACTGCTGACACTAAGTGGAATCCCATAAATAATCTTCACTTCACTACCCAGAAGATTCAATTCTCGAACCGCTTTCCCGACCGAAAACATAATCCGATTATCCACTCTGCAATCACTCGCGATACTCACTGCTGAACCAAGCGCAATTCCTAGATCACCAGTATTAAAGCTACAGGGATGCTCTGGATGCTGCTCTTTGGCATCACAGTCTTTAAATCCACAAAGTCCGCATTGTTTCAGTCCAATTGGACTAATCTTCGTCCCTAGCAAGACCAAGACCTCACAGAGCAAAATATTCTCCGCATCACGCACAAAAAATTCCGAATATCCTCCACTCGCAGCCATCTCTCTCATTTTAGCTGCAATGATTGCAATCGTCTCTTTTTCTGCCACCGCGAGTACCAGATTATCAATCCCTCTGCCCTTGGGCGCAGTCCGCGCTGCGATTATCATTCGTTTCGCCACATCCAACAAGGATTCTTGGCGTAGCTCTGCTTCAGTATGGAGCTTCATGAAAAACGACCTCGTTTCTTTCTGATTTACTCATTTCGCCAATTCCTGCAAAGCCTCTTTATTTTCATCAATAACTAAATCCATTGATTTTAATTTTTCTTTTTTATCTTTTATTTTTAAAAATTCCACAAAATGAATTACTTCTCTCTTTTTCTCTTCTGAGAGTTGTTCGAAATCTTCAACTAGCTTCTCTGCCAGATTCATTATCCTGTCCATTCCTTTAATTTCTTTAGTATTTTCCAATAAATATCCAGCGTACTAAGGATTTTTCCCGATGATAAAATAAATTAGATCTTTTGGAAAGTATATATCTCTTGTAAAAACTCTTCTGAAGTAACAACTTTAATGGATTGATCTTTAAAATCTTTTTTATTTCTGGTAACAATATAATTTGCTTTGACTTTTTTGGCACATTGAGTCTGCAAAGCATCTTCAAAATCAGAATATTCTAATTCAAATGACTTAAAAATATCCGTCTTAGTGACACTTATAATTTCAATCATATTTAAAATATGTTTAACTGCTGCTTTTCGATCCTCTATACTTTTAAAATATTTTTTTAAAACATAAAAAATATCAGTAATACTATTTGAAGTAATATATGCTTCAATTTTCTTAGTATCAGCAAGTTGTAATATCTCTATCGCAGGTTCAAAAAATGGTTGTCGCTGCAAAATTATATCTAAAATAATATTAGTATCAAGTAAGACCTTCATATTCTTTGAATCTTTCCTCTCTTATCAACTCTAAATCAACATTAACAGGATTAGCTTTATTTAAAATTTTTAGTAAACCATCAACATTTGGTGTTTGTGGCTTATCTACTGGAACTAACTTCGCAATCTGCTTACCATTTCTTGAGATAATAATCTCTTCTTGATTTATTAATTCTAAATACTTACCAACTTTATTCTTAAACTCAGTAGCACTAACTATCATGCTCAAAACCTCCTTAGCTAATAACATTATATACATTTTAGCTGATTATATCAACATCAATTAATACCAACAAAATATTATGCCAAGCCCAATCTCAACAAAACAGAAATGTCCAAACAAGCTTTACTTACATATTCCCTCTCATTCAATCTTTAAGCCTTCCATAAATCCATGCAGCGTATCTGCTGAATGTTTTAATCCTGCTAGCTCTTCTGGAGTCAGCTCCAAACGTATCTGCTTGATAATTCCACCTCGACCCACAATACAGGGCAGACTCAAATAGAGATCACTAATTCCATATTCACCAGTTAATAAAGTCGAAACGGTTAAGACCGAACGCTCATCCCGAAGAATACTCTCTACAATCTGTACCAAAGCTAAGCCAATTGCATAATAAGTCGCACCTTTACCCTGAATAATCTGGTAGGCAGCATTTTTGACTTCCTGATAAATCTGCTCTTTGGGAAATTCACCACAGTTATCACCACAAACCGGACAGTAATCAGCAAATCTTAACCCAGCAATATTCGCAAGACTCCAGACTGGCACTTCGGTATCGCCATGTTCTCCGATAATGTAGCCATGCACATTCGAAGGATCGACCTTACAATGATTACTGATTAAATAGCGAAACCGTGCTGAATCCAATACCGTCCCTGAGCCAATCACGCGCTGACTGGGAAAACCACTTAATTTATAAGTAACATAGGTCATAATATCCACCGGATTTGACGCTACTAATAAAAGTGCCTCTGTTCCTACCGCATTAATCTGATCAAGAATCGACTTAAAAATCGCTGTATTTCGTGCCAGGAGATCCAGTCGGATTTCACCAGGTTTTTGATTCGCCCCGGCGGTAATTACAATGATATCTGCATCCACACAGTCTTCATAAGTACCCGCTCGTACCAAGACAGGTTTCACGAAGGAGATCCCATGGTTCAGATCCATAATCTCTCCGCGCAAACGTGCTTCATTCACATCTAGCATAATGATCTCCGAGGCAATTCCATTCATCATTAAACTATAGGCAAAGGTCGAACCAACCATTCCCGCCCCGATAATCACCACTCGACTACCACGTTCTTTTGGCATTAAAATTCCCTCCATTTAGCATTCCGAATGTCCACATGAGAAACATTTGCCACAACCCTCAACATAACCAAAGGTATGCATCCCACAGATCGGACAGAGATTATAACGAATTTTCTGCCCTGCATGCAGACTATCATTCATCTTATTTAAATCTGAATATTTATTCTCATCCAGTTTAGTCTGTTGTAAATGCTGATTAATAAATTGACCAATTGCATCTGGAACTGAACGCACCCGATTAGGACCAAAACCAACAAAACGACTTCCCCCGATTCCTAAGAGCTCTTCCGCGACTACCTGGGGATCGACTCCCGAGCGAAACGCGAGCGAGATTAGACGGGCGATTGCTTCAGTAAAAGCAGAGATATCACTACCTGCCTTCCCAATTTGGGCAAACAATTCAAACGGATGTTCCTGATGGAAATTTAAAGTTAAATAGAGATTTCCTTCCGGAGTCTGCTTGGCATCAGTAATTCCAGTGAGACTGCGTGGTCGTTTCACCGGAATGATTCTCCCCCATTCCTCAGTGGAAGTTCGTTTTTCAATCGGATTAACTTTATGTAAAACATTGGTTTTTACTTGTTCCATTCCCAGTTGCATTGGTTGATTTTCCAGACAGCGGTCGCGATAAACGGTCAAGCCTTTACAGCCCAGACGATATGCCATCTGATATGACTGAGCTATCTGCTCAATACTGGCATGATATGGGAAATTAATTGTTTTTGAGACTGCATTATCAGTATGTTTTTGAAAAGCTGCCTGCATTCGAATGTGCCACTCTGGAGTAATGTCATGTGCGGTAAGTAGAATTTCTTTGAGATGCTCTGGAATCTCCTGACACTTAGCAACACTTCCTTCGGCTGCTACCTTGGCGATCAGCTCTTGACTATAAAAACCTTCCTCACGTGCCAAAAGCTCAAAATTTTTATTTACCTCAATCAAGCTTTGATTATCCATAATTTTTCTCGTAAATGCCAGACTAAATAATGGTTCAATTCCACCACTGGTATCACAGATAATGCTAATCGTTCCAGTAGGAGCAATTGTTGTCGTAGTTGCATTACGCATTGGAAGATGATTTTTCTGATCATAAATGCTATTATTAAAATTACTAAATGCGCCCCGTTTCTTGGCGAGCTCCACCGAGGCTGATTTAGACTGCTCATTAATAAAACTCATGATCTCTTCCGCTAATTGCAAAGCTGCCTCAGATTGATAAGAGAGACGCAATTTCAGTAATAAATCTGCCCAACCCATTACTCCCAGACCAATCTTTCGATTCGCCTTGGTCATCTGCTCAATCTTTGCCAACGGGAATTGATTTGCCTCAATCACATTATCTAGAAAACGAACTGCCAAAAAAACCGTTCTTTGCAATTCTTCCCAAGCAATCTCAGCTTGATTAGCTTGATTAATTCGCACCACTGCAGCGAGATTCAGTGAACCTAAGTTGCATGATTCAAAAGGTAATAATGGCTGTTCACCGCAGGGATTAGTACTAGTAAATTCACCTACCTGCGGGGTGGGATTAGCTTGATTCATGCGATCCAGAAAGATTACTCCTGGTTCGCCACATTCCCATGCTGCAGTAACAATCTTCTCCAACACTTCACGGGCAAACAATTTGCCAGCTGCCTCATTGGTACGTGGATTAATTAAGAAATACTCCTCACCTTGCGCAACTGCTTCCATAAATTGATCCGTAATGCCTACTGAGAGATTAAAATTACTTAGCTCACCTTTATTCCGCTTTAGCTCAATAAATTCTAAAATGTCTGGATGGTCAACCCGCAAGACCCCCATATTTGCCCCACGTCTAGTACCGCCTTGTTTTACTGCCTCAGTGCTGGCATTAAAGACTTTGAGAAACGAGATCGGACCGCTGGCAACCCCGCCAGTACTGCCAACCTGATCGTTCTTAGGACGAAGCTCCGAAAAGCTAAAGCCTGTTCCGCCCCCACTTTTATGAATTAGTGCCGCAATCTTCAGTGTTTCAAAGATACTCTCCATTGAATCTTCAATGGGCAATACAAAACAGGCGGATAATTGACCTAGTTCACGCCCAGCATTCATTAGAGTAGGTGAATTCGGCATAAATTTACATTCATCCATTATTTGATAAAAATCTGCTGACAATTGAACAACTTCATCATTGGAAGCTCCAAAAGCCACCTTTTCGATGCTCGCAATACTCTCTGCCACTCGACGTAATAACATTTCTGGGGTCTCGATGACTTTACTGTTTTCGCGACGTAAATAACGTCGTTCTAAAACAGCACGCGCATTTGAGGATAACTCCATTTAAATTCCTCCGTTCTTCAACGCTATATATTGTATCCATACAATATTATACCACAAAATATTGTGTTTGACAGCTGTGTTTTATAATTATACCACAAAAAGAATTTATTCTTCAGCAATGAGAGACAATAGATTAGTCTCCAGATCGTAAAACAATGGCACTACCAGTAATTTAGGATATCTATTCCGCAAACGCTGCGCTTCTGAGAGAACAAAATCAACTTCATTACCAATCTCAAATAAAGGTGCAAAGTTATTAAAATGCTCTTCTGCCCAAGCTTCTTCCCAACCAGCTTTAACCAGTCCTTGAATAAATCTTTCTTTCTTAGCGTGGAGATTAACCATTCCACATCTATTATGCGCCATCAGGGCGATTGCTTTGATTTCTCCAATCGCTACCGCATAGGAAACTTTAAACTCGCTATAGCGTAAATTTCCCCCTCCAGTACGGAGAATATAAGCAAAGTTTTCTGGAATATGTAAATGTTTACGGTGATCCATACACATTCCAATTAAAATTTCTGCTTGATCATAGTTTTCTTCTGGTCGAGCTAAATTATGATACTCCAAGAGCAATCCAATTGGAGTATTACGTAAGTTTTTAGGAATATCTTGAACAGATTTAATCTCAATTAGTCTTTCCATAATTAACCCCCATTTATCTGGTCTAGGTTGAAGCCTCTTTTAATTTCAACCTTTTAACGACCGTTTATTTTATTTTAAGGAATTTTTATAATTATAACACATTTTATACAAAATTTTTGATAATAATTATATATATTTTCCGAAAGATCTATTTCATTTTATCTTCGCGAAAAATCCCTAGTACGCTGGATCTTTTCACTCGATATAATGAAAGATCTTTACCGAAAAATATCCAGTACTTACTTGAAAGGAGTGTTATCATGAAATTTTTCAGGCTAAATTTATCCTATTATAAAAAAAAACATCTCCACAAAACCTCATTCGAATTCCAACCCAAGCTCTC
>JBFYZC010000337.1:0-2611 GCA_041309705.1 Bacillota bacterium
CCTTCTGATTCAAATACTCTATTTAAAAAACCTTTTTTAAATTTTTTTTAGAGTAAGAAAGCTTTTCAAATTCTTTGGTGAGAATCCTACAACCATTAGAATTCAAGCACTACCATCTAGATATTTTCCAAGTAAAAACCTTTTATTTTATCGAGTGAAAATATCCAGCGTATTAAGGATTTTTCGCGAAGATAAAATAAATTAGATCTTTGGGAAAAGATCTAAATATTTCCATCAATCTACAATTAAGCTATTAATTCCTTCCAACAACTCCAGTTTCTCTTCCTCATTTACAAAAGGAATCCCTTTTCTCAGATCAGATATTTCGGTTACTGGTAGCATCTGAATTAAAAGACCAGTTAATTCCAGAACCGGACCTGGCTGACCAGGAACTCCTCTTTTAACTACCACTTCTTTATCGTCCACACCTAAAAAGCGATGTCGGCGACAACTCTCACACCAATCTGCAATCCGAATGGTCACTTCATATCTATTTAATTCTCTTTTTACTTCAGCTCCTGGATACTGTTGAATTATTTTTTGGAGCTCACTTTCACTCTGGTAAATACTTTGAGAGATCTCTGTATGACCACATAACTCATATTTTTTAATCAAAGTTAATTGCCATGAAGTGTCTTTTACAGTTGAGCGTAATTGAGGGAATTTTGCCCCTTCGTAAAACCAAATAGCAGTAACCGTTAGTAAAATCAAGGTTATACTAACTAAAACTAAACGCAGTGTAGTTATTCTAATTCTCATCCAAATCACCTCTTAAAGGTTAGGATAACCAAGGATTACAAATTTTATAAGTTTAAAAACAAAACCTTGCAAACTTTCATCTGCAAGGCTCATCATCATTATATCTGTTCAATTTCGTCCTCAGAAATCTCAAAATTTCCATAAACATTCTGAACATCATCATTTTCTTCAAGTGCATCAATTAATTTAAATAATTGGGTTACTTGCTCTCCACTGATGTCAATAGTATTTTGAGGAATCATGGTCAATTCCACTTCATTTAAGGGTATCTGTTGCTTCTCAAAATATGTACGTACTTTATCCAATTCCCCTGGTTCAGTATAGATCTCGTAGACCTCTTCATTCAATTTAAGATCTTCTGCCCCAGCCTCAAGCGCCATCTCAAATAGTTCTTCTTCCGATTTTTTGACAGTCTCGACATCAATGGTGATTAATCCCTTTGATTGAAACATCCAGGAGACGCAGCCCGCTTCGCCTAAATTACCATAATTCCTCGAAAAGATATAACGCATATCACCCGCAGTACGATTACGATTATCCGTTAAAATTTTAACTAATAATGCCACTCCACCCGGACCATATCCTTCATAAAAAATCTCTTCAAATTGAGTGGTCTCGGTTTCACCAATTCCCCGTTTAATCGCCCGCTGAATATTATCACTGGGCATATTGATTGTTTTTGCTTTCATAATTACCAAGCGCAGTCGGAAATTATTTTCAGGATCACCACCACCTGCCTTCGCGGCAGTAATGATCTCCCGAGTCACTTTAGTAAAAGCGCTGGCCCTTTTAGAATCCGTTGCTTCTTTTTTACGTTTAATTGTCGCCCATTTTGAATGGCCAGACATAGAAATCGCCCCTTTTTGGTATACTTGCGCGCAGATTATCTTCATTAAAAAATATCTCTTCCTTGATAATCTTCACTCTAAAAAAGTATACCTGAAGTAGCCAAAGATTGCAAGAGCTTCCAATGGTTTAATTAATCCGCGCACGTGCTTCTGCTTGTTGAATATGAATCACCCGATAAAGCAAGAATAACGAAACTGCCACTACCAGAAACGCCACTAATGAGGCAAAAGAATTTCTTAAAAAAAGCAGAAAATCATAGAAACCATGTGTTAAAAAGGCAACCAAAAAACCATACCAAAGTAAGATTGTTTTTTTCTGGTGTGCTAACTTATAGTTAGCAAGATAGTAACCCATCCAACCAGAAAAAGACGCATGCGCCAAAGTAGTTACTAGGGCACGTAAAGCAGCCACACCAAAACCGTAAACTCCTGCCCACAGTAAATTTTCCAGTGAAGCAAAGCCTAATCCAATGGTTACACCATAGATCACGCCATCAATTGGTTCATCAAGTTCGGGATTCTTTCCCATTAACCACCAGAGAAAAAAACTCTTCAATCCCTCTTCGACTACTGCCACCACTAGAAAAGCTACTACCAGATAATCAATCCAGCTATTGGTACGTAAAGCATTATTAATACTCACTTGCCAGAATTGTTCAATCATTCCCGCTGGAATAACCAGTAACAAACCCACCACAAAAACCTTCAATACCAATTTTACTGGCTCAGGCTCAACGCGATCCTGACGATAAAAATACCATAACCAAAGTAAACCAGGTCCAATCGAAGCAAGTACTAACAAAATAAATCTTCCCATTGCTACCTCCAAGCTTTTGCCTTGTCATATACTTTCAAAAAGATCTTTACTACAAAGTATATCGCAACTATTCTGCCTGCAAAGCTTGGATTTTATAACAGAGAATCTTACTACTTTTTTAACAAAAGATATGCCTGGTAATAAGTGTACATTGCATAAATTGACAAAGGTATGGCGATTGTAATAT
>JBFYZC010000338.1:0-3275 GCA_041309705.1 Bacillota bacterium
TTCTCAAAAATAATCCTTTGTTTCGGAATTATTTTTGAGAAAGTGTACGTAATTTTACAGCCATTTCTTTAAATGTTGTAAAGCAATTGCCACTAATAGTTTAAATAATCCTTTGTCTCGGAATTATTTAAACTAAAGTGTACATAACTTTACAGCCATTTATTTAATGGGCGGCGATATAAGCTTGGGAGAAGTCCCAGAAGCCCAAAGAGGAACGTTTAGCATTTACTGCCCATGATTTGATTAATGCAGGGCGAGTATAGAAATAGATTGGAGCGATTGGCATCTCTGCCATCAAGATCTTCTCGGCGTCATGCATGGCTTGCATCCGTACTTTAGGATCGCCAGTGTTTTTGGCTTGGTCAATTAAGGCATCATACTTTTTGTTGCTCCAACCAGTGTCATTATTGCCGCCTTTGGTGACAAACATATCCATGAAGGTCATTGGATCAACATAGTCGCCACTCCAACCAGCACGACAGATTTGGAAGCTTAAATTGTCTTGTGTATCCAAATAAACTTTCCATTCTTGATTAACCAAGGTAACATTGATCCCGAGGTTCTTCTTCCACATCTCTTGGATGGCTTCGGCGATCATCTTATGATTTTGGTTGGTATTATAGAGCAATTCTACAGTTGGGAAACCTTTGCCATTTGGGAAACCTGCTGCAGCAAGAAGTTTTTTGGCTTCTTTGATGTCAGCATCTTTGATAAAGGCACCACCAACTTGGCGAAAATCCTTACTTGGATTGGCGTCACCAATGCCATATGGGACTAATGCGGTAGCTGGTTTTTGACCACCTTTGGTAACATAGGTAACCAATGTTTTACGATCAATCGCAAGGGCTAAGGCTTTACGAACTCTGACATCATTGAAAGGAGCTTTGGTAACGTTAAAACGATAAAAATAGGTAGCGAGTTCTGGAAGGTATTTGATTTTCTTTTCTTTAATTAATCTTGGAAGTTCTGGAGCTGGTGGTTCTTCGTCAATGTCAAGTTTGTTGGTTTCCCACATTGTTAAAGCAGTACTTTGGTCTTCGAGCATTGTAAAAGTTAGTTTGGTGAGTTTAATATTCTTACGATTCCAATAATTTGGATTTGGTTCGAAAATTAAACGTTCACGATGAACCCAGTTGATTAATTTGAAAGGGCCATTACTGATATATGTTTGGGGAGTGGTTGCCCATTTTTCATTGTTTTCGACGGTCTTTTTGTGTAGTGGCATTAAGGTTGAAAAATAACAGATTTGTAAGAAATAGGGACATGGTGCTTCTAGGGTTACTTCAAGTTTGTAATTGTTAATCACCTTGATTCCCAATTGATTAGGATCGGTGATTTTTTTGGTATTATAGGCTTCGCCATTTTTGATATAGTAAAGTTGATAAGCATATTCACTTGCGGTTTCAGGATTTAAAGCGCGTTTCCAAGCGTACTCAAAATCGCCTGCGGTGACGGGATCGCCATTCGACCATTTGGCATTTTTGCGTAAGTTGAAAGTGTAAACCAGTCCATCTTTGGAGGCAGTCCAATTCTCGGCAACTCCAGGCACAGCTTTTTCGCCAGCACCATTGCGAGTAAGACCTTCAAAACAATTCAAAATAACGTTGGCTTCAACTACGCCGGTTTGTTTGGCTGGATCAAGTGCTTCTGGTTCGGATGAAATGTTGAAAGATAATTCCTGTGCTTTGTGAAGCTTGGGTGCTTTAGGGGCAGCAAAAACACCAAATGTGGTGCAGATACTAACCGCTAAAACAGTGGTGATTAGTAAATTGGTCTTTTTCATATTTTTCCTCCTTGTATTTTGAGTCTTTGTTACAAGACACTTCGACGATTATTAATAGACTAAAAGACTAAGATAGTGGTTGAATTTTAAGGTATAAATTGTATATTTGGTAATTGAGTTGTAAATATACAAAACATCATATTATGTATTCAAAAAGCAAACTTAATGAAGATGCTTTCTGAGTTTGTTCATTCATTGTAATATATGTTGATATGTTATATAGTAATACAAAACTATTGAAAAATCAAGACAAGGTTGACTGAAGAAAGATTACAAATATATTACATAAATATCACATCCGTGTCGCGCTATATAAAATTTACTTGTAACAGGTATTGATAAAAAATCCTAATAATTTTGGATAATGATTCCTGAATTATTAGGATAAATGTAAAGATATATAAAGATTTTTATTGGAAAATATATAGCATATTTTTAGCGTAAAATGTAGGCTTTGGAGAAGTCAACATAACCAAGCGTAGAAAATTTTACTCCTTTGACGGTGTTTTTTATTAAATATGGTCTGGTATAGTAATAAATTGGAATAATGGGCATCTCTTTAATTAAAATTTTTTCAGCTTGATGTAATAAACTAATTCGCTTACTAAAATCGTAGGTATTGTTGGCGAGGGTAATTAGTTTGTCATAGTCACTATTTTTCCAACCAGTCGTATTGAGCTCGTTATTACTGATGAAAAGTTCAAGAAAGGTGGTTGGGTCGACAAAGTCTCCCAGCCAGTTGGCACGAGAAAGTTCATAATCTAAGTTATTCTGATTTTTGGTGTAAGTTTTCCATTCCTGACTATCGAGTTTACATTCAATTCCTAAGTTCTCATCAAGCATCGCTTTGATTTTTTCACAAATTTGACGGTTGGTTTCATTGGTATTATAGATAATTGTAAACCGAGGGAATCCTTTGCCATTAGGATAACCTGCTTCGGCAAGAAGTTTTTTGGCAAGATAAAGGTTGGCATCTTTGAAGAGATTGCCCCCTACTTCACGAAAAGTATTTTTAGAATTATCAGGAACACCTTCGGAAACCAAAGCAGTGGCAGGATGTTGAGCGCCTTTGGTAATATATTTAATTAAAATTTGACGGTCAATCGCTAAAGAGATTGCCTGACGTACTCTTGAATCATTAAAAGGTGGTTTAGTAACATTGAATTTAAAAAAGTAAGTTCCCAGATAAGGAGCTGCCGTTAATCTATCCTCGGATTCTAAACGTTCTAATTCTTTATTGGGAAGCTCGTCGAGCAGGTCTAGTTCCTTGTTTTCGAACATTGCTAGTGCTTTATTTGAGTCGTTGATGAAATGAAAGGTTAGTTGATTAAGTTTAACATTGTTGCGATTCCAGTAGTATTGATTACGAATAAAAGACATTTTTTGTTGCTGATTCCAAACAAATAACTTGAAAGGACCATTGCCAATGTATGTGGCTGGAGATTTGCACCAACTGTCAGGATTTTTTTCGACAATTTTTTTATTAACTGGG
>JBFYZC010000339.1:0-4096 GCA_041309705.1 Bacillota bacterium
AACTTTATAAACCTCGGCAAGTTTTACCTTAATCAAGGCTGCATCTGACATCTTGGTAGCTTCATTGGAGGCAACGGCTTCAGCGGCAACCTTGAAATTCACAACATCACCAGGATTACCACTGGCATCACTAGGCACCCATGCCAGGGTATAAGGGGCACTAGTGTCTTCGCCGACTAGCTGATCGTTCACATAAAAACGAACTTTAGTGATTGTTCCCTCACCTGCAGTTGCGTCTGCACTAAAGATAACTGGTCTTTGTGCTGTTGGTGCATCAAAAGAATCGCCATCTTTTGGTGTATTCAATTCTACTGTCGGTGGCACACGATATAGCAATTTCACTTTGATATTAACTCCACTTGAAAGAGTTGATATCCCTTCAGTATCAAATGCTTTAGCATTAATGACAAAATTTTCGATCCCTTCTGCTTGGTCTCATTAATAATTAGAATATTCTACCATATTAAATTCTTGATAGTTTATATAACATCCACTAAATTAATTTGATACTGTCCAGGGCGACGGTAGTAATGTAGTATCAAACAACTGAGCCATAATGTTATAGAGTCTCTGATCATAATTTTGCAATTCAATTCGGGTATTAACATGATTATGAACCCCATCTGGTTGACCGTTTGCTGATTGTGCCCCCACATTATACCAAAATTGAATCCCACCAGCAAAATATTCATAAACATTTGACCCGGTATAGGTGTTTGCCCACAGTCCATGATTTCTTGCTTCATTAAAGGCACTGTTTACTTCGTTATAAAGACGATTGTCTTCATAATATAATCCATGTTCATGAATACTATGACCAAACTCATGAATCGGAATATTCTCATTACCATAGGCGCTAAATGGTTCACGCTGAATACCTTCTTCGCCAGATCCACTTAAAGGACTTCCCGCGACCCCTCCCATTCCCCGTGCATAATTTGCATCTGTAAGATTTTTCCACTCAGGAATATCAGTAGTCTGTTCCATATATGACTGGATACAAATCCTAGCATTATAGTTGAGCATGGTACTGTATACAGCTGGCAAGTTTGCTTTAATTTTTTTCATAGCCTCATCCGCCATGTTGCCACAAAGGACTAGAGAATGATCGCCGACCCGATTGGAAGAAATAATATGAATCCCCAACTCAGATTTATAATATTTCTTATAAAATTGATTTAAATTAAGCGAAGCTGGAGGAGCAGAGATCAAACCATATCCGTTTAATGGTGATGGCAAACTAGTAACCAAACTGGAAACTTGAGTCTCGGTCAGTGCAGCGTTATAGATTTTTACTTGTTGTATCTTTCCAGCAAAATATCGATTTTGTCCAAAGGGATCTCTACCAATTTGAACTTTGGCATTAGCGAGGTTAAGTGTTCCAGGAGTATTGGTTTTTACCAGCCTACCGTTAATATAAATCCTTTGCGTGATTCCATCATAAGTATTGGTAAGATGATACCAAGTATAATGGCTGTAATTCGCTGCTGTTTCATAATTAGTCTGATCACTATTAAATCCATACTCAGTGACTAATTTTACCGGATTAACATCGATATAAGTGGCAGTTTTAGTTCCGACAGCCCCCCAGCCCATAACACACTTGCTTTTATAATTAGGATTAGGTCGGTAATATTGATACGCTGGATCTTTTTCATCCCTCGTTCCACGTTGATAGACCCAGGCTGCCATGGTCCATGGTTGATTACCACTGATATTAATCATTGGTGTCTCAAAATAGTTAGATCCAGTTAAATCATACGAATCTCCTGAAAAGACAGGAGTCGGCATTCCTCCATCGTTACTATTATAATAAGGAAAATAAGTAATTCTAATATTCTCCGCTCCAAAAGGAACCAGGGTGACATTCTCTTCCACTGTGTTGGGATTGACCGGGCTACTCGGAACCTCTTTTGGTAATGTATTGTTACCCATATACCAAGAATTCAACTGCTTGGCTTTGGCTATAATTGTAATCGGCGTAGTTGATTGTATAAACGGATTGTCTGTCATTGGAGCAACATTTACCTTCATCGTCGCACTAGGATTATTGTTATTTAGGGCTAATGCATAATTCCAACTACTGGTGGGGGTTACTTCATATTGGCTAAAGTCTAACCCAGAAATGGTCTTCGATGAATTTAAAGTCCATTTTTCATTTAATTTAAGCGAGAATACTAACGGTCCTCTAACAATCGCTTTTGAGTTGTTAATCTGACTAACTGCTTTGATAGTCATTGGAAAGTTAATGATCACCGTATCATTATTGCTCCAAATTCGACTAATATTATAAAAACTATTGGCACTAATGCCGGTTTGGACAACACCATTAATTTTAATGGAAGGATTGGTGCACCAACCTGGAATTCTTAATTTGAGCGGAAAAGATACGGATTCTGCACTGGTAAATCTTAAACGGACTTCTTCTTCAAATGGATAATGGGTATCTTCAACAAATTTTACACTAACTCCATTACCAACCTTAGCATTGACTTCAGTTGGGGCATAGGTCATAATCGCCAGACCATTATCATTGGTGGCAGCCCAACTGTATTGGGTAAACTTTGGCCAACCCATATGCCAATTAAAACAACAACATGGCCAGCCAGATTGCCACGAAGGAGTCAATCCATTCGTGTAATCCTGTGCATAACCGTGGTTGGCAACTTTACTTTGCGCCTGATTCGGTACAATGTAATACTGGTGTTGTCTAGAGGTTTTACTTAGTGTTGCTGGTAGAGCATTAAAAGCCAATTTTTCAATATTATCACCAATATACGCATCACCGAAAATCATCATTGAGAGACTATCCGACCAAATTCGTTCAACAATCCCACACTGTTCTGTACCTTGAGTCGAACTCAATCCCGCAAAAAACTCCGTACCAGATGCCTGATCAATTACCATACCATTCGTGTTCATAATATAGTTATGCCCTTCACGACGAGCACTTCGATCACTTGAACTAAGTGATTTTTGATACCAAACCGCTGGAAATTTATAGCCTTCGGATACATTAACGATATGAGTATTCGGCAGTGAATGGCTGTTAAAACCAGCCGTCCAATTATCTGAGTTATTCTTTAGTTTATCTGCAAGCGTCATCAAAAAGGAATCGCCAGTTCGATTATATAACCAAAGCACAGCATCAATATTGTCAATTACTCTGGATTGTCCCCAATAATCTAGTAAATCACTATTTGGAAGTGTGGTATTATTCTGATATTGAAAATATTTTTTTAAAAAATTTAGTACTCTTGAATCCCCAGTAGCCTCATAGTAGTCTCGTATTGCATTTAGCATGGGCATCCGACTCCACCAAGCTTGGTTCGAAGGTCCAAAAAAACCATTGCTCTTTTGACTGTTGATCGACCAATCAATCCATCGTTTAGCTTTATTTTTTAAAGATTCATCATTCAGAGTATACGCCAAAGCCACCAAACCTCTGACATAATAAGGTGGACGCTCCCAGTCAGAACTAACCGCATTACCTCCCAACCAGGCACTATTACTACCAAGTTCAGGGTAGATACTTTCAGCGTAGCCAGTCAACCCGCTTTTTTGTAATTGTAATTGAGTCAACAACCAGCCCTTTGGTCTTACTGTACCCAGTGGCAATGCTACAAAAGGGGTCTCGATTAATGGAACCCGATTGGAAACGTAATTTGAATTCGCTGCATTAACCATGGTAGCAGGGAGAACCATTGTAGGTAAAAGAAAGATCAGACATATTACAAAAATCCACTTTGACTTCATGTTCATCTTTAAAAGCTCCCTTCATTTTTTAATTTAATTATATTTTAAATTAAAATTAACACAAAGTCAATTGAATGTTTTTTGAATTTATTTAATATTATTATAATTAGTATCGATTTTTATTCGGTAACTTTCTCAGTTCGTTTACTTGTTTGTTTTAGTTACCATGAAAAAAGGCTGCTCAGAATTCCACTTCCGAGACAACCTCTTCTCATCAACAAACTACCATTTTAATTTATGGTTCGACACCCCAGATCAAGATGTCACCATGCTGTACGGTTACTCTCTCCCAATCTGCTGCACCGGTTGGATTAAAGGAGTAGTCATCTGCCTGATTGTA
>JBFYZC010000340.1:0-4012 GCA_041309705.1 Bacillota bacterium
ACTTAATTAAGATTCTTCACCATCGGCCATAATTCTGGCATCGAAAGTTTAGCTTTTTTGCAGAGATAGATCGGCTGATGATTCTCATAAGGCATGGCATACTTCGCTTCGGTTATGGCGACAATCTCCACTTCCTCAAAGACTTCGCGTAATTTTGTTTCGGCAGCACGATCAAAACCAATAATCAGCATTACCTCTCCAGTGTAATCTCTCGGACCCCAGACATAAAAGCTGAGATGCCCACTGATCGCTTTGGGAAGTCCATATTTCTTACCTATCAGATCAATTGCCCCGGCTTCACCATAGTTATTCGCAAAGATCGCACATTTTTCTTGTTCTGCTGGTGGTAGATGCTGATAAACTTTGGCGACTGTCCGTACCAGCTCTTCCCAACCGAAACGGTCTGCAAAATGCTGTGGTAATTCTGCCGTCTCAATATTTTCTGCTTTAACCTTATTTACGCCTAAATTGTTGGCGAAATTATTAAACTTTACAAACTGTTCAATCGGAAGAACAGGCACGGTCAAGGGTAGAAAGAGTAACCCTACTCCAAAGAGAATGATCGGATAAGCATATCTCAAACTGCGACTACGTTTTTTAATAAAATATTTTTCCACCCAGACTGCTCCGGCGGCTAAAACGCCAAAGAAACTTCCCGCTAAGATATAGAATTTAAAAGACATTATGATTGCGAGGAACAGATAGACCAGATTCAACCAACCTAAAACCTTAAAGGAACTACCTTTTTTGGCGAAGAGTAAATAATATAATCCCCCTAACCACAAAGGGAGACTCAAAGGATTAAGGACTATCATTTCCATTAAGAGAAATTCTATGGGATTAGCTTTAAAAGCCTTCCCTTGAGCATAATTACCCCAATATTCAAGAATGATCCAATGATGTGATGCCTGCCACCACAGATATGGTAAGAGAAATCCCAAGGCAATCAAGCCCGCGAGCCAAATCCATTTGGTGGTGAAATACTTGCGTTCTTTGGTTAACAGCAACGCCACTATCAGACTAAAACCCAAGAAAAGCATTGAGATCTTCGTCATTAGACCAATTCCTACCACGACACCAAAGAGTAGCCAAAGCTGAGGACGTTTTTTCTCTGTCAGAATCCAGACTAAGACATAGATTAAGAGTGCGGACAGCAACTGATCAAAACAGTCATAAGTAAACATCGCATTAAAGATCTGAAAGAGCGGCGCGGCAATTACGGCTACTGCGGTTAAAACTTGCGCATATCTCCCTCCCCCAAGCTTTCTGGCGATTAAGCCTGCTAGCAAAACGGTCAACGCGCCCGCCAACGCTGGCAAGATGTGAATTGCAAAGACTGAATCACCCAACAGAATTCGGGAAAGCTTCATCAACCAAGCTACTAAGGGAGTGATATCCACGTAACCCAAATCAAGATGCTCACTCATAGAAAAATAGTAAAGTTCATCCCGAAAGTAGCCATACTGCCAGCCCGTTAAGAGATGGATGAGAAATTTAATGCTAGCCAGCAAAAACAAGAAGAGATTATCGTTATTCTTAGTTTTTTTCATTAGAACCCACCTTTATCAAAATAAAAAAACGATCCAATTTCAGGATCGTTGCTGTCTCAGCTCAAGAATAACATAATTATCATACAAAATCAAGGTTCTCACTTTTTCAATGAGAAAATAGGCTCTCCTAAATAGGAAATTGTAAATCTAACTTCAGAAATCGCATTTCCGATTTAGGAAATTGTAAATCTAACTTCGGAAATTGTATTTCCGACTTAGGAAATGAGATCTCCAACCTCGGAAATTGCATTTCCAACCTTGGAAATTAAAGATCCGACTTCGGAAATATAATTTCCGAGATAAAAATTAAAAAATCCAAGCAAATGTTTAAAAGATCCGCTTGGATAGTGGAATTTATAAATTTAGGTTTAATTCTCTTATTTTTGAGAAGTAGCGAGATCTTTAAAGTAATTACGCCAGATTTCTACTCTAACATTTAAAACAACTCAGCCCAATAAACTCACGCAATATCGAATTCAAAGGTACTTCCTGATCCTCTAACGGTAGAAAATAGCTCAAAAATTTCAAAAGCCGTTTTGCCTCAGAATACTCAGGACAATCAGGCATGATTGATGCTAATAACGGCTCGGCATAACGTTTCAAAACTGCCAATTCATAAATGAGTGCCGAATTAAACATCACATCGGCTTCTTCTTGATACGGAAAGATATGCTTCTCTTCCCCGCGACGCACCATCGACCACATTCCAATCGTTTTTAAGGCATCATGCCCGCGAAACTGATGATCACGCACAATGCGACGAATAATCCGATTATCAGTGGTTGGAATGCGGTTGTGGTTATCAATATTTAGTTGTGTCAGTGCACTGCAATAGATCTTAAATTTATTATTCTTAGGGAGAGATTCGGTTAACTGTTCGTTTAAGCCATGAATTCCTTCAATAATAATCGGTTGATTGGCAGTAATCATTAATGGGGTATTACGAATCTCACGTTTCCCGGTTTGAAAATTATAACGCGGTAGATAGACTGGGAAACCATTGATCAATGCCGAGAGTTGCTCATTGAAAAAGTCCACATCAATTGCTGCTAAACATTCATAATCAGGTCGTCCATCCTCATCCAGTGGCGTATGATCACGATCCACAAAATAGTCATCCAGTGAAATGGAGATTGGTTTGAGACCATTCACCCGCAGTTGCACCATTAGGCGTTGGGCAAAAGTGGTCTTGCCCGAAGAAGATGGCCCGGCAATCGTGATGAGATGAATTCGTTCACCTTCGCAAGCAATCTGATCGGCAATCTGAGCAATCTTTTTTTCATGTAAAGCTTCCGCAATTCGCAGTAGCTCACTACCTTTCTCTGCCGCAATCAAATTATTCAAAGCACCTACATCAGCAACTTCTAAGATCTGTCCCCATTTTTCAAATTCATCAAAAACCCTGGCTAACTTACGTTGTTCACAAAATTCCGGAATCGCTTGCGGTGAATCTTTGACTGGAAAACGTAGAATAAAGCCGGGACGATAGTATTTTAGCTCAAACTGTTGCACAAAACCAGTTGCCGGCAGCATATAACCATAAAAATAATCTGTGTATTTACCACAATGATAAACACGCACAATTTTGTTCTGCCGATATTTAAAGAGACGTACCTTATCAATCTGACCAGTAGTCTCAAAAGTTCGCATTGCCTCTTCAAGCGAGATTGATTCTTTAATAATTGGTTGATCTGCTGTTACCATTTCCTGCATTCGCTTGGCAATCGCTTGCAGATCCTGCTCGTTAAAGATGCGGTCTCCCGGCAGAACAATTTCACCATAGAGCCCTTTACTAAGTGAATGTTCAATTCGTACCTGACAACCCGGGAAGAGATCCTGTGCGGCACAGTTTAGGATGAACGACAACGTACGGGCATAGATACGAATCCCATCTTCCTGGGCAAGATCGATTAATTCCAGACGACCATCGGTCTCTGGGAGATAATGTAACTCGCGAATCTGATAGTTAAACTTAACTCCGACAATTAAATTTGGATGTTTTGGTTGTAAGGTAGCGACAATCTCACGAAAACTCGTTCCTGCTGGGAATGTAAGTTTCTCACCACTAATTAATTCAAACTGATACTCAGCTTTCATCCATTTTCCCCCAATCATTCCTCTTTTTCAGATATGCTTTTTATCTATTTTTCGAAAGATCTATTTCATTTTATCTTCGCAAAAAATCCTTAGTACGCTGGATATTTTCACTCGATATAATGAAAGATCTTTACCGTAAAATATATATCTCTAAGCTTTCACCATTTTTTAATCCACAACGTGCTACTGTCCCTGCGGGCAATTCCAGAACCGCCATTGTTCCTTTAATCTTGGGTCCCAGTTTTCCGGGAGCTAAATTAGCAACTGTAGTAAGAATACGCCCCTCGGATGAGAGATAGACCAGATCCAAGGGGAATTTCATCCAAAACATATGAATCTCGTGACAGGGAATTAATAACAGTAGA
>JBFYZC010000341.1:0-2812 GCA_041309705.1 Bacillota bacterium
AACCGGATTCGATGAAACAGGAAGAGAACAGAAAGTTTAATAGACTTTTATAAGTTTCTTGTAACGGTTCTCAATGTATCTTTTTGCCTTATTAATTACGGCTTTTGTAATTTTTTATACCTTAATGACCAACTGGCCGGTTAAGCTCTATCAGAACTGGAGACTGCGCGAGCTGGCTAAACTTTTGCAAACAGAGGTTACCGAGCATGGTCTCTGGTTTACCAATATTGCTAGTGAGATCAAGACAGATTATCATGGCTATCCTTTAACAGTACGTTTTATAGCTGGTACGATGGATGCCTTGAGATCAAGTTCGGGATTGGAAATACGATTTAAAGCTAGTTTTCCGGTGGTGATTCAGATTACGTCTGCTCTGCGCAGAAGAACTGCTTACGGACATTTTCAAAAAGTAACCACTGGAGTAGGAGAGATTGATCAGCGCTGGATGATTATTTCTGAAGAGCCATCCCAAGCATTAGCATTACTTAATTTAGAGCCATGGCAAGATTTACTGATGATTAAATTCAACTTTGAGCAGATCATGGTTAACCAAGATGAACTAATAGTTCGATTGCGTAATCTTTCAACTACTAAATTACTTGAATTATTAGAGAAATTGAGAATCACACTTGACAAGCAGAAAAATGAGGTAGTATAATCATTTCAATACCATAATCATTAAAGGCAAAGAACAGGAAGAGTAAACGCGCGATGGACAGAAAGAGAGAGGTCATTTTGGTGCAAGACCTTGCCATTAACCGTTGAAGGTCGCCTGGGAGCTGTTAAAGTGAATTTTTAGCTTTAGCCGGTTGCGTCCGTTACAACGCATCAGAGTGCCCGAGCAATCGGGAAAACAGGTGGTAACGCGGGAGTAAACCAAGACTTTCGTCCTATTTATAATGGGATGAAGGTCTTTTTTGTTGATTAAATTTAAAAGGAGGCTGAGATAGATGAGTTTAGCAACAACTTATAATCCTCAACAAGTTGAGGACAGATGGTATCAATATTGGCTCAAACAGAGGTATTTTCACGCGGAGGTTGATCCTGATTTAACTCCATTTTGTGTGGTGATTCCTCCACCAAATGTGACTGGAGTACTCCATCTGGGGCATGCACTCGATAATACTTTGCAGGATATCTTGATTCGCTATCATCGGATGTTAGGAGATAATACCCTCTGGCTTCCCGGAACTGATCATGCGGGAATTGCCACTCAGGCAAAAGTGGAAGAAGCTCTGGCAAAAGAGGGAATCAGTAAAGACCAGTTGGGGCGTGAAGAATTTCTAAAACGAGTTTGGGAATGGAAAGAAAAATATGGCGGGACGATCATCTCCCAATTAAAACGTCTGGGTTGCTCTTGTGACTGGGAGCGGGAACGTTTTACGATGGATAAAGGTTGCTCACAGGCGGTGCGCGAGGTTTTTGTGAAGCTTTATCAGAAGGGGCTAATCTATCGTGGCAGCTATTTGATTAACTGGTGTCCTAAATGTCACACCACGATCTCAGATATTGAGGTGGAACACGAGGAACGCGAAGGCAATCTCTGGCATCTTAGGTATCCCTTTGCCGATGGTTCAGGCGAGGTAATTGTCGCCACCACCCGTCCGGAGACGATGCTGGGCGATACTGCGGTAGCGGTACATCCTGATGATCCACGTTATCAAGGCATGATTGGCAAAGAGTTAATTTTGCCGATTGTCGAACGTCGGATTAAATTAATTGCTGATCCTCATGTCGAGATGGAGTTTGGTACTGGGGCGGTCAAAGTTACTCCTGCGCATGATATTAATGACTTTGAGATGGGAATGCGTCATCAATTAGAGCAGATTACCGTAATTGGTTTTGACGCTAAAATGACAGCTCAAGCAGGTAAATTTGCGGGAATGGATCGCTATGAGTGTCGTAAGAAATTGGTTGCTGAATTAGAACAAGCCGGATATCTGGTGAAAATCGAGCCGCATCATCATGCAGTAGGGCAGTGTTATCGTTGCGACACTACCATTGAACCGTTAGTCTCCAAACAATGGTTTGTAAAGATGCCGCCCCTTGCCGAACCAGCGATTCAAGCGGTGGTTGAGGGAGAGATCAATTTTATTCCCGAGCGGTTTACCAAGATTTATCTGGGTTGGTTGGAGAATATTCGTGACTGGTGTATCTCGCGGCAATTATGGTGGGGACATCGGATTCCAGTCTGGTACTGTCAAGACTGTCAAGAGATGATCGTCTCAACCACTGAACCGACGAAGTGTTCCAAATGTGGCAGTCAACAACTTGAGCAAGATCCGGATGTCCTGGATACCTGGTTCTCTTCGGCGTTGTGGCCTTTCTCTACTTTGGGTTGGCCAAACGAGACTGCGGAACTGAAGCATTTTTACCCAACTTCGGTTCTGGTGACCGGGCGTGATATTATCTTCTTCTGGGTCGCACGGATGATCTTTATGGGACTGGAGTTTATGGCAGCCGAACCATTCGAGAAAGTAATGATTCATGGTCTAGTACTGGATAAAAACGGGCAGAAGATGAGCAAATCTCGTCCGGAGACGATGGTTGATCCACTGGAGATGATTGAGAGCTATGGCGCGGATACACTACGTTTTACTTTAACTACTGGGACATCACTCGGACAGGATCAACGTTTCCAGATGGAACGAATCGAGGCAAGTCGTAATTTTGCCAATAAGATCTGGAATGCCGCGCGGTTTGTCTTGATGCATCACGAGAAGGAATCCGAACTTGATCTAGTGGATCAATTTCAGGCTTCATTACTGCATTCTTTTGCCGTGGGTGACAGCAATGAGCTGCCTACTGAATG
>JBFYZC010000342.1:0-3878 GCA_041309705.1 Bacillota bacterium
AGTTGTTCCGCTAAAACACGCCGCCCAATGGGCTGTGAAAAACGAATTGCTCTTAAGATTTGGTAACGACAGAGAATTAATGGAATCATTTCTGGAGCAATTTTATGTTGTAAAGTAGTTAATTTATCCATCTTTCGCCTTACTATAATTTTTGGTTATTCCATAAAACACACCGCTTGGACAAAATTTGTCCCGCCAATCGCAAATGTGTCCCGCGAATTCTATATTATATGATATCAGTTGTTAAATTATATATTACCTTAACTTAACATAATTCATTCTCTTTAATCTTTGAAAATCCTTCCACTTTTAAAAATAATTTTTTACAAACTCACGAATTTGACGTAACCGATGATTAACTGCTGATTTACTAAGTGGTGGCAGGTGTAATTCTCCTAATTCTTTTAGCGTTACTTCTGGATATTCCAGCCGAAGTTCTGCAGTCTGCTGTAGATTGTTTGGCAAAACTCCTAAACCCGCCATGTCTTTCAAAGTATTAATTAATTGCACCTGTTCCCACGAGGCAGCTAAAGTCTTCTCCAGATTGGCAGTATCACAATTAATCTTTCGATTTACGTCTTCTCGCAAACCTTTGATCACGCGAATCTCTTCCAGTTTAATTACCGCCGTATGAGCATTAATCATTGAAAGAAACTTTACAATCGCATCACTTTCTTTTAGATATACCAGAAAATTATATTTTCGTTTACTAATTTTCGCCTTCAAACCAACCAGATTCATCAGATAAACCAAACCATTGGCAAACTCCTCGCTTTGGGTTACCAGTTCCAAATGATAATTCTTCTTGGGATCAGTTAGCGAGCCTCCCGAGAGATATGCGCCACGTAAAAAAGAAATACGACAGCAACTATTCTTAACTAATTCAGCAGGAATACACCCTTCGATAATATTTTCACGCGAGAATACTCCGGATTCCAAGAGCATCTCTTTTAATCCCAGCTGTTCTGGAATAAAAATCTCATAACGATGCAGCTTTCCCAGTCGTTCCAATCGCTCCATCCGAATTTCTGCTTCAAAATTATAAGAAGCTTTTAATAATTTAACCGTACGTCGTGCCACTCCTGCCGATTCATTGCGCACCGAAAGCGATAATTTTTCCTGTCCCGTGAGATGAATACTTCCTGTCATATGAATAATCGCCGCTAATTCTGCCCGCAGACACTGAAAACAATTTCCAAATTCATTCCGGATAACCTCATTGCGCACGCTTTGCGAGAAATTTTCCATCGAATTATTTAGCTACCTTTCTTGCTAATTCTTTAAGAAGATCTATATATTTTCCAGTAAAGATCTTTCATTTTACCGAGTGAAAAATCCTTGTACTAAGGATTTTTTGCGAAGATAAAATGAATTAGATCTTTGGGAAAATATCTAAGAAAATAAATAATACTCCAGCTTAGATCTTCATAAAAATGAATATGCAATATACTTTACTATCAGGAGGTGAAAATGATGATTAATCACGTCTGGCTCTTCTTAGTAGGCGTTGGAATTGCGATTGCTACTGTCAAAGGTCAGAGTCACCTAATTTCTGAAATTATCTTTCAGGATTGCCAAAAAGCAATTCAATTTACCATTGGTCTGGCAGGAATCATTGCTTTCTGGTCAGGAATCTTGAAAGTTGCTGAAGCTTCTGGAGTTACCGAAACTTTAGCCAAATGGTTTGAACCAATTCTCGCCCGACTCTTTCCGGGGATACCTAAAAAAAATAACCTTTTAGGTTTGATTGCATTGACTCTTACCTCAAATATGCTTGGTTTAGGTAATGTTACGACGCCACTTGGTATCAAAACCATGCAGGAATTACAGAAATTCAATCCCGAACCAGCCAAAGCTTCTAATCATATTTGTACTTTTTTAGCTTTAGTCTTAGGTGGTTTCAGCATCTTACCCAGTACTTTAATCTCACTGCGCTCGCAAGCAGGTTCGAAAAATGCCACCTTAATTTTAGGACCAATCATCCTAATTAGTCTTGGTGGCACAATTACCGCTTTATTAGTCAACTATTTATGTATTAAATTTTACAAAGGAAAACGATTGTGATGTTTAAAAGCTTCATCTTAATCTCCCAATACGCAATTCCTTGCATCTTATTAATCTTCTTGGGAGCAGCCACTTTTAAAAAAATACCAATTTATGAAGTCTTTATCCAAGGCGCTCTGGAAGGCTTAAAAACCACTCTACGCTTAACACCTTATCTATTAGCAATCTTTGTCGCCATTGGACTCTTCCGGACTTCTGGAGCCTTGTCGCTACTTACAATTGGATTGACTCCCTTATTAAATCTTTTGCATCTGCCACCCGATCTCCTTACCTTGGGACTCTTAAAACCACTCTCGGGGTCAGCTTCCCTCGGTTATACTGCTGATCTACTCACAAAATATGGTCCTGAGTCGCAACTTGGCTTCACTGCGTCACTGATTCAAGGAAGTTGCGAAACCACCTTCTATGTCCTCTCGCTCTATCTTGGTGCAGTTGGCATCAAAGATGCCCGACATCTCTTAATCGTTGGTTTGTTAGCCGAACTAGCCAGTTTAATTCTCGCAGTTATTCTCGGAAACCTAATCTATCTTTATTCCCACTGAGATTTAATTCGATTAATTTCTGATAATGATTCATTATTGGTCGAGTTAGTTAATTCCTCTTCTTTAGTAACTATTTTCTCACTCGAAGTTGCCGCAGTCTCAGCACTGGTATTCTCCGCAGCAGATTTATATAAACTTTCTGCCAGATTCTGTGTTTGCGAATGTTGTGCTTTTAAATCGGCAGCAGATTTATGAAAATCTTCCCAGATCTCATTTAAATCAAATTGATGATCCGCAATCTCCAATAAGCCATTTAAGAAAGATTTAAACTGACATTTAAAAAGCTCCACCTGATTTTTAAGTACTGCAAAATTTTGCAATTCTGCTTGAATCTCACTACGGATCTTCATTTTGATCTGTTCACCTTGCTGAACCGCTTCTCTGATAATCAAATCCGCCTCTGTTTGTGCCGAAGTCTTTAAATCCTCACCTGTTTTTTGGGCGAGAATCACTGCATTACGCAGACTATCTTCCATTTTTTGATATTGACCCAATTTTACCTGGAGATTTTCAATCTCTTCTTTTAAAGTTCGATTTTCACGATATAAAAACTCATAGTCATCAGTAATCTTCTCCAAAAAATCTTCAATCTCTTTACAATTATAGCCATGGATACCTTTATTAAAATTAATCGTCTCTAAATCAACTGGTGTAAACAAAAAAATCACTCCTCACTACAAAAGATCACAAAGAACGTACCAAAAGTACTCCTTGACGTCCTTTTTTAGAACGTCCAGTCAAATCCTGAAGCACCACCCGTCCACGACCTCGCATCGAGATCACGTCGCCTAAATTGACTTGATAATCAGGATTATTCACTGTTTTCCAATTAACTTTGATTCGTTCGGCTTTGATCTCACGTGCCATTTTGGTGCGTGAATCTCCAAAACCCAAAGCAGCTACTGCGTCTAAACGCAAAGATGCCACGGTGGTCCGAATCTCTTTAGTACGCATCTGTGGCAGATTCAACTGTTCTGGTTCAATTAAGTTTACCTTAACTTTAAAAATGCCTACCTGTTTAAGATTATTCAAGACATACTCAGCTAATTCTGGTTGCATAATCAACTGACAGCTATTACCATTTACCAAAAAATCCCCAAATTTCTCACGCTTCAACCCTAAACTCATGATTGCTCCCAAATAATCTCGATGCGAGAGTGGTTCTGGGCTATTGGTCTCTATTTGCAAAAAAGCTAAGGCAGGTTCAATTGTTTCATTTAAATAGTAATCAGGATAGATTACCAAACGCGCCCGCTCTGATTTCGGATAACC
>JBFYZC010000343.1:0-4964 GCA_041309705.1 Bacillota bacterium
TAACCCAATTCCAATCACTATTAGCCAATATTGAGATTTTCGCTCCCCATTTCTTGGGGAAAGATTACTTTTCTTAGATTTTGCTGCCACAAGCAATAAATATCCTAACAAAACCAGCAACCCAATCACCGAGCTACTATGTTGCAAAATTTTAAAAATAGGAATTTGATGATTTAATAAGCTAACCTTACTCGCCAGTACGGGAGATACTTTTACAAAAGCTCCCTCCACATGGGTAAAGCTGTCCCAGCAAAGATGGGTCAAGATCCCGAGTAAAGCCGAGTAAGTAAAGACTAAAAAACGTAACGGCGTTTTAAGCTCCCATTTACTAAGCTTTAAATTACCGCCTCCCAAACACTCCGGTAAATTGCTAAACAGTGCGGCTTTAATTAGGTAATGATAAAGCAATGCCAAGGCAAAAACTATTGGCAGATTATAAAAGAACTGCCCCCAGCAGGTATGACCATAGACGCCATAAATCTTAAAGTTTAAGAAATACTCAAAATCGGGTGCCATCGTCCCTAAAACTAACCCCGTCAGATCCAGATACTTATTTTTCTTCCCGATGAATGGCAATGCTACCACTGGATGTGCAAAGGTAAACGGCATCTTCAAACCTCTTTATTAAAGTTTTTTCTCATTGTAAATAACTGCACAATTATTAAATTTAGCGATCAATCCATCTCCTGCAAAAGTCTGATACGGAATTCCTCTGCTTTCGCCAGACAAAATAGTCTTGATTCCAGTAATAAATTCATTAATAATCTCCGGCGAAACTAGAGTTTCAGCATGTGCAGGTAAAACCCAATCAAATTCATTCATTCGTTGCTGCAATTTCTCCAGGCTTGCCAAATAAATATGAAGAGGCATTGAATGGTCTAAATGCATCCAGATCTGCCCTGCCAGCACCGAATCACCCGAAAATAAAACTCTATCTTCACGAGCCAGAAACAGAACACTTCCAGGGGTATGACCAGACATTGCAATTACTTCAATTGTTTTATTCCCTAAATCAAAGAGATCTCCCTCTTTAATCGTAACTATCTCATTCAGAGTTGCATTAATCCATGCTTCTGATGAAAAATTTTTCAAATTAAAATCTTCCACTTGATGAGAATTAATAAACTGTTGGTACTCTAAAAAGCGATACTCTCTTGTAAAACAATTTTTAACTAAACATAAATCTTCGGAGCTGATATAAATAGTTGAAAATTGAGCATTCCCATGTACATGATCAGGATGACCATGTGTATTCACTACGATTATTGGTAAATCTGTAATCTGGCGAATCAATCCCTTCAGATCACCAACTCCAAAGCCAGTATCAATCAATAAACATTTAGTACTTCCAACTACTAGATACATTTTCACTTCCAATAATCGTTCATTCTCTTCAATTAAGTACACATCTGGCATAATCTCACGAATCTTAAACCATTCATTAGTCATCCTCACGTCACCTTATTCTTTATTTGAATATTTTTCAAACTACTCCAGTTCTAACCAACTCACACAATTCAGCCGCTCAAAACCGATACTTGCGGCAAGCTTCAGCGAGCTCAGATTATCCGCTTCAATATGTACAAAAGGCAATTCCTGTCGGGCTCTTAATTGCAAAATAATCTCGTTGGTTACTCTTCTAGCATAACCTCGTTTACGATACTCAGGCAGTACATGCAAAAAACCAATTGCCCCATCGTCATGAGTCATCCCCCAAGCGACTAGCTGTCCGTTTTTTCTCACCCCAGCACTGACTCCTTTGCTAATTCTGTCGTGAATATAATCCAAGGAGAGAAACTCTTGATAAGCAGAATTTTCATAGATAAAACCCGCATCCTCAATTGTTAAAGGCATTAATCTTTCCTGTTCTGGTAAAATTGCCACTTCATCTTTTAAGATTAATTTTTCTGTACTCAGCTGCCTTTTAATCTGGTGCTTTTCACTGATAATTGGAACCATCCACTCAAGCAAAACCGCATAGTTAACTGCCGTTGTCAGTTTTTGTTTCAATATTCTTAATTCCTCCGCTGAATTAGAACTCAGATAAACCCAACTACGATCACTTGTGCCTTTAATCGCAATCGATTCGCCTACTACTTGAACCTCCTCAATTGGATAAGCTTTCATAAAATTAATCATATTAATATTTTGCGCAAGGTTCTCACTTAACTTTTCCATAATTTTTTTAGATTCAAACATCTGTTACCTCCAAAAAACTTTACATTTTCACCCTGTTATGATTAAATATAACTTTTTTAGTGCCAAAAAGTTCGCCTAAAATAAATTCAAGCTGGTTCATGTATATACTTTACAATAAACCAGCCTGTTTACTATATTTTATTGAGCGTCCTTAGCTCTTTTGGCGGCGCGTTCCCGTTCACTGCGATCCAAGAGCTTTTTACGCATCCGTAAAGAAGTAGGCGTTACCTCCAAGAGTTCATCATCCTGAACATACTCCATCGCCTGCTCCAAGCTGAAGAGACGTGGCGGGGTCAGTCGAATGCTGTCATCCGAACCACTCGCCCGCATATTGGTTAGATGTTTCTTCTTACAAACATTTACCTCCAGATCGGATTCGCGTGAATGCTCACCCACGACCATCCCCGCATAAACCTTCTCATTCGGTCCAATAAAGAGCGTACCACGATCTTCAATATTATTTAAACCATATGGACTAGCTTCTCCGGCTTCGAAGGCGATCAACACTCCGCGACGACGTCCCTGAATCTCACCACGCCACGGACCATAATGATCAAAGAGATGATGCATGATCCCTTCACCCTTGGTATCAGTTAAAAACTCCGAACGAAATCCGATCAACCCTCGTGCGGGAATCACAAATTCCAACTTGGTATTCTTCTCGCCCGCCGGCTGCATATTTAACATCTCGCCACGACGACTGCCGAGATTCTCAATCACCTTGCCCGCAAATTCTTCAGGTAGATTGATAAAGAGTCGTTCGTAAGGCTCACAGAGCTCACCTTTAATCCGTTTCAAAATCGGCTCTGGCTTAGAAACCTGTAGTTCATAACCCTCGCGTCGCATCGTTTCGATCAAAATTCCCAGATGCAGCTCACCGCGTCCCGAAACCTGAAAAGAATCCGGCGAATCAGTATCCGCAACCTTCATACTCACATTGGTCTCGACTTCTTTATAGAGACGCTCCCGCAGGTGACGCGAGGTAACAAATTTCCCCTCTTTGCCCGCAAATGGACTGTTATTGACCACAAAAGTCATCGTCATTGTCGGTTCATCAACCGTCAATAGTGGCATCGGCATCGGATTCTCCGCATCACTGATTGTTTCACCGATATTTACCTGCGTCAGTCCTGCCACTGAGACAATGTCCCCGGCACTCGCCACCTCAACCTCTTTACGTTTCAAGCCCTCATAGACCCAGAGTTTGCCAATTTTAGCATTCTCCACTGTCTCATCCTGCTTGCAAAGTCCGATGGTTTGTCCAATTCGTAAACGACCATTACTAATTCGTCCAATTCCAATCCGACCTACATAATCATCATAATCTAAAGAGTTAATCTGGAGTTGCAGTACTGCTTCCTCGTCGCCCGCTGGTGCAGGAATCTCTTGCTTAATCATCTCGAAGACCGGCTGCATATTCACCCCAGGCTGATTATGATCCAGAGTTGCTATTCCATTACGTGAAGAAGTATAAACCACCGGGAAGTCCAACTGCCAATCATCCGCCTCCAGCTCAACAAAGAGATCAAAGACCTCATTTAAGACCTCATCCGGACGGGCATCAGGACGGTCAATCTTATTGACGACCACAATAATTCGTAAACCTACCTCCAAAGCTTTCCGTAGCACAAATTTGGTCTGTGCCATTGGACCCTCGAACGCATCTACCAGTAATAATGCACCATCTACCATTCGCAAGACTCGCTCGACCTCGCCACCAAAATCAGCGTGTCCCGGGGTATCCACAATGTTAATCTTCAAATCCTGATAGTGCACAGCGGTATTTTTGGAAAGAATCGTAATTCCGCGTTCTCGTTCTAGGTCATTACTATCCATCACTCGTTCGACAACTTTTTCGTTCTCACGAAAAGTTCCTGCTTGTCGAAGTAAACAATCCACTAAAGTAGTCTTTCCATGGTCAACATGGGCAATAATTGCCACATTTCGTAGTTGATTCTGCGTCTTACTTGTCACTTTTTACCTCACCTATTTTTCATGTAATTTCGCTGCAAAGCTTACCTTAACTATTAAAGCATTATTTTGTCAAAAATACAATTCTTTTGACTGAAATTTAACTAGATGTTTTCCGGTAAAGATCTTTCGTTATATCGAGTAAAAAGATCAATATACTTTATAATAAAGATCTTTTATTTTATCGAGTGAAAAGATCAATATAATTTACACTAAAGATCTTGTATTTTATCGAGTGAAAATATCCAGAGCACTAAGGATTTTTCGCGATGATAAAACAAACTAGATCTTTTGGAAATTATCCAAAGCACTAAGGATTTTTCACGAAGATGAAATAAATTAGATCTTTCGGAAAACATATAGATGTATAAAATCACGACTCTAAAAATTTTATCGTGACGTGGCTCGATTAAAGGTTATCAATTGAATTAATATTAATCCTATAATAAAAAAACAATGGAGGTTAAAATGCAAGTACTACTGGTATATTATTCCAAAACTGGTCAGACTAAAAAATTAGCCGAAGCAATCGACACAGTGGTGATCAGCATTAATGGGATAAATTGTCTGTGACTTCCTCCCCGCGACTAAAGTCTGGGGCTTCGTGGTTCATTTACACTCGTAACCAAGTATATCCCCACATGCTCAGTCCGAGCTGTTTTTGTATGGTTACGCGATCGCTTTATGTAAGATATTAATCGCTGCGTTCCAATCTCTATCAATCTCTAGCCCACAATATGGACATTGATGAGTTCTAACAGATAGTTTTTTAGGAACTAACTCCCCACATTTTG
>JBFYZC010000344.1:0-6822 GCA_041309705.1 Bacillota bacterium
CCTGGTGACTATGGCGAGGGGGATCCACCCGTTCCCATCTCGAACACGGCAGTTAAGCCCCTCTGCGCCGATGGTACTTGTCGGGCGACCGGCTGGGAGAGTAGGACGTTGCCAGGAGTAATTTTATGAAAGACTTTACTATATCAGTAGAGTCTTTCTTTATATATAAAATATTTATTTTAGAATTTTGGTTGGTGATTAAGATGAATTTTAAAAAACTACTACCTATTTTAGCTGGAATTGGAACATCATTAATCTTTGGTTTTTCTTTTCTTTTTACTAAAGAAACTCTAGAAATTATGAATCCAATAGAATTATTAGCACATCGCTTTCTTTTAGCAACACTTTTTTTAGGCTTGCTAATTTTACTGCAAGTAATTAAAATTAAGTTTTCATGGCAGATGTGTCGCGATTTACTTCTAGTATCATTTTTTCAACCTCTTTGCTATTTTATCTTTGAGACATATGGAGTTCAATTGACTTCGGCAACAGAATCTGGTTTATTAACAGCCTTGATTCCAGTGGCAGTCGCTATTTTGAGCAGTATTTTTTTAAAAGAGAAAGTTAGTTGGAAACAATGGTTTTATATTATGTTTTCAGTTTTTGGAATGATGATGATTATAACTGCTAAAGGGAGAGTTATTATTGGCAATCACTTATTTGGAATCGGCTCGTTATTATTAGCAGTAGTATCAGCCGCAATTTTTAATATTTTATCAAGAAAGCTGTCGAAAAAATATAATCCAATTGAAATTACTGCAATGATGATGTTTTCGGGAGCACTTTTTTTTAACTTCTGCTATTTTGTAACAACTAAGGATTTAAGTTTAGATAAGTATTGTCAGGTATTTCTTTTAACTGAAGGAATGCTTGGTCTTGGTTATTTGGGAATTTTATCTTCAGTAGTAGCATTCTTTTTAGTAAATTATACATTAGAACAGATGCCTGCAGTAAAGTCAGTAGCTTTTGTTAATTTAACTACGGTAATTTCTGTAGTGGCAGGGATCTTATTTGGAAAAGAAAATTTTAATTGGTGGCAATTTAGCGGGGCTTTGCTGATAATTATTGGAGTATGGGGTACAAACGTGACTGGTTTAAATAATGAGACGTAATAATATCGTATAAAATTTATTTAGAAAGAGGATTCGATAAAAAGATGGATAATTATTAATATATTACTTTTTTAGTAACGATTGAGAAATGAACTGAAGGAGTGATTTGATTGACAGAAAGCTCGATTTTGGCAAAGAATCTTGAACGTTTAGAGAAAGATCTCTTGAAAATGGGTCATTTAGTAGAAAAAATGATGAAAATGGCGATTCAGGCTTTACGTGAACAAGAAACAGACTTAGCTTTGCAGGTAATTGAGCTAGATGATCAGATTGATAATTTGCAAATTGTAATTGAAGAAGAGATTGAGCAGATTGCCTTACAGATGCCAATTCATAGTTTTGATTTACGTCGTTATTTTGCAACAATTAAAATGGTAAATGATCTCGAAAGAATTGGAGACTACGCTTGCAATATTGCAGAAATTGTACTTGAACTTAAGCATCAAACATATATCAAACCTTTAGAACATATTCCACAACTGGCTGATCTGGCAATTAAGATGGTCACCACTGCTTTACAAGCATTTATAACTAAAGATGCAGATCTCGCAGAAGCTGTTTGTAAAAAAGATGATGAAGCTGATGATCTTTATGACGAGATTCGTGAAGAGTTAATTAATTTAACTAGTGAGGCTGCCAATGCCCAAAAAGCTTATCAGTCATCAAGATTTCTTTTAGTCGCAGAATGGCTCGAACGGGCAGCTGATCATGCTACGAATATTGGAGAAGAAACAATCTATATTTATACCGGAAAAAGAGTTAAATATTAAACAAAGAGGGTGTCGCAAAACTGCTTTCAAAAGTAGTCGCGACACCCCTTTTTTTATTTTGATAATCCATTATTTAAAAATTGACTAACTAAACTAATGTCTTGAGGATTGGCTGGAGGAGCCGGAATATAGTATTGCAGGGTTTGAGCTAATTGACCAATCTGTTGTTGCGATTGCTCGTATTGATTACGCATTTGAAGAATGGTTTGACGTAGTGCAGGATTACTACATTCAGTAGCAGCCTGAGTTAGTTCAACGATTCCTGTTTTAGTGATATCTAATGTATCGAGTGTCATTTCTCTTTCAGTGTACATGTTATACTCCTTTTATTTAATTATTAAGAAAACTCATTAGTGTTTGGGCATTATTTTGGGCTTGTTGCGCTGCTTGAGTGAAAAATCCTTGCAATTGGGAATCTTTGCAATTTTCGCCATAAAGTTGCATTTTTTTGGCAGTAACATCTTCGTTAGCAATTAAGCCTTTAAGAGTATTTAATTCCATCTGGGTTAATTTGTTCATAATTACACCTCCTGACTTTTTTGTTGGAGTTAGTATTTATAATAATTAAAGAGATAATGCCTGTTAGATTAGATTATTTTTTGGTAAATTATGTATATAAATCCAAAAATCAATAAAACTCTGAGCCTATTGTATTGAAAGCAGGAAATTTCAAAAAAATGTCGAATATAATTAATAAAGATCTCCAAACAAGAATTAATTAAGGTCTGCAGACCCTGGAATTTAAAGTTGTTGGAGTTGGGTAAAATTTTATTTTTTGCTTATGGTAATTAAAATAATATTAATCTAAAATTTATCAGGAGGCTTTATAATGGCAAATGTAATGTATGAACACGTATACAAAAGATATAATGGTGGTGTCGTAGCTGTTAATGACATGACCCTAGAAATTAAAGATAAAGAATTCGTAGTTTTTGTCGGTCCATCTGGTTGTGGTAAAACAACCTCATTACGAATGGTAGCTGGGTTAGAAGAAATCTCTGAAGGAAATTTGTACATTGGAGATACTTTGGTGAACAATGTTGCTCCAAAAGATCGTGATATCGCAATGGTTTTCCAAAACTATGCTCTTTATCCTCATATGGATGTATATAATAATATGGCATTTGGTTTAAAACTTCGTAAATTTCCAAAAAGCGAAATCGACCGTCGTGTTAAGGAATATGCTAAAATTTTAGGAATTGAAAATTTATTGGATCGTAAACCAAAGGCACTTTCTGGTGGTCAACGTCAACGTGTTGCTTTGGGTCGAGCGATTGTTCGTGAACCAAAGGTATTCTTAATGGATGAACCACTCTCCAATCTTGATGCTAAATTAAGAGGTCAAACTCGTGCTGAAATTAGTAAATTACACAATCGTTTGCGCACAACTATTATTTATGTAACTCATGATCAAACTGAAGCAATGACCATGGGTGATCGGATTGTAGTTATGAAAGATGGCATCATTCAACAAGTAGGTGCTCCATTAGAGATTTATGATCATCCTAATAATGTGTTTGTAGCAGGATTCATTGGTTCTCCATCAATGAACTTCTTAGAAGGTGTGGTTCGTGAAGAAGGCGGACATTATTTTGTGGATTTTGTTAATTTTGCTTTCCGTTTACCAGAAGGTAAATTTAAATATGTAAGCCAATATGTTAATAAACCAGTAATCTTTGGAATTCGTCCTGAACATATTAAAGATCGTGAAATGTCACCTGAGGCGGCTGAATATGAAGTGATCACTGGAATGGTTGATGTAACTGAGATGATGGGCTCTGAGGTCAACATCTATATGTCGGTAGGTGAACATTCATTTATTGCACGTGTGGAATCACACACCAGAGCTAATGATGGTGAAGAACATCAAGTAGTATTTGATCGTAATCGTATTCATCTCTTTGATAAAGAAACTGAAAAAGTAATTCTTTAAGATGAAAACCCTGCTTTAGCAGGGTTTTGTTTTAGATAACTGATAGAAATTTGGAGGTTGGGCATAGTGTATTATTTAGGAATTGATTTAGGTGGTACTCATATTGCAGCAGGTCTAGTTACTCCTGAAGGTAAAATTATACATCAGGGGAGCATTATGACTCAAAGAGAGCGTGAATATCCAGAAATTATTAAAGATATGGCGTTATTATCAAAAAAATTGCTTACTGAGGCACAAATAGCTCATACAGAGATTAAAGGGGTTGGAATTGGTAGCCCTGGAATTCCTGATAATGAGCGTGGCTTGATTGTTTATGCGAATAATTTAAATTTTAAAAATGTACCATTAAGAGCTGAATTTCAAAAATACCTTAATCTACCTGTTTACATTGAAAACGATGCCAATTGTGCCGCTTTAGCTGAAAGTATAATTGGAGCAGCTCGTGATGCAGTTCACTCGGTGACGATTACTTTAGGAACTGGAATTGGTGGTGGAATTGTAATCGAACGTAAAATTTATAGTGGATTTAATTACTCTGCGTCAGAATTAGGTCATATGGTAATCAATCTTCAGGGTGAAGCCTGTACTTGTGGTCGGTTGGGGTGTTGGGAAGCATATGCTTCGGCAACTGCTTTAATCAGACAAACACGTCAAGCAGCACAAAACAATCCCCATTCATTGTTAAATACTTTAGTATCAGGTGATTTGGGTAAAATTAATGCCAAAACAGTCTTTGATGCCGCCCAAAAAGAGGACTCGACTGCTTTGGCAGTGTTACAGCAGTATCAGATATATCTTGCAGAAGGATTAATTAATATTATTAATATTTTACAACCAGAAGTGATTGTAATTGGTGGTGGTGTCTGTGCTCAAGGTGAGTATTTGTTAGCGCCAGTGCGGAAAATGATTGCAGTCGGTGTCTATAGTAAGGATATTTTGCAAACAGAGATAAAAGTAGCTGAGTTAGGCAATGAAGCTGGCATTGTTGGTGCTGCGTTCTTGTGTCAACAATGAATCTTTACAAAGGCAATGGCTCAAATGGATTGAGTTGATGATTATAGGATGGTTTTAATGAAGTTAGCTTTTCGATCTCTTGATAGATACCTTGACTAATTAACTCAGCAATCTTCATCACCAAACTGAGACGAGTATTTTGCAGTACCATGTATTCCATAAAACCTCCAATATTTACAACCCCAACAATATGAAGGTTTCCTACAGTCGGCAGTTCTTTATTGACACCGGTGCCAGGCTGAAGGGAGCCTTCTTTTATATTAACATAACCAACACTTTCAGAACGCCCTAAACAAGCATCAATGGCAATAATGAATGGTTGATAATAAAGTTCTTCAATTTCATCAATGGTCTCTTGAAGATTAACAGCATGAACTGGTTGATCAAGTGTACCATAAATAACTGCTCCGGTAGGATTTAAGGCTTGAAGCTTACTACCTACTAAAGGACCTAAACTATCACCAGTAGAACGATCGGTACCAATGCAAAGAATAATTAATTCTTCTTTACCTTCATATAGCTGTGATAAATACCGGTTGAGTTTTTTTTGAAAGATAGTATGTGCCAAAGGATCTTCTACATGAATTCGTGTATTCAGATCATATATTTCTTCAGTAATTCTTTCCGGAATGGTAGTTTGCTTTCGCATAGTGCTCTCCTTTATTTGAGCATGATTTATCTTTAGTTTATGTTTTGTGAAATAAAAATATTCTATTTTTTTGGCTCAAGATATGTAAAAAATTTGATTTAAAATAATAATCTAACTTTATTGGGGAAGCATATACATAACTATTTCTATAAACTATTGGACATTTTTTTGGGGTAGTCTTCATAAGTAATAATCGGTGTGCTTTCTATATAGTTTCCAATAAAGACCTTTTATTTTATCGAGTAAAAATATCAATATGCTTTCCAATAAAGATCTCTTATTTTATCGAGTGAAAATATCCAAAGCACTAAGGATTTTTCGCGAAGATAAAATGAATTAGATCTTTTGGAAAGTATAGCTAGCACTAAGGATTTTTTGTGAGATAAAATGGATTAGTTCTTTCGAAAAATATATAGATCTTTTGGAAAGTATCCAGCAGTTGGTAGTTGAATTTTTTAAAAATTTTTAATGAGGTAGCAGTAGTGAAACAGCTTAAATATCCAATCTGGCTGGGAATAATAATCTTATTAGTAGGCTGTGTGATAGTAATTTGCTATTGCAATCGAGATGATCAAAAGATTATTATGGGAGTAAAAGTAGCTGGAATATCTTTGGGCGGATTAACTTTAGAAGCGGCAGAGGAGTTGCTGGAGGAGAAGACGAGGCTGAGTTTGGGTAGAACAATTAATTTTTATGCTCCGCATTATCTGATGAAAATGTCCTTAGCAGATTTGGGGCTGCGCTTTGATTTAAAAGCTACCGCAAATCAGGCATATCTGTTCGGACGTTCTGGTTCTTTCTGGGCAAAAATCAATTTACATAGATTGACTAAGCAGAAAGAAGAAGAGATTATGCCAGAGATATTTTTTGAAAAACAGATCCTAAATAAGTTTTTATTACGTGTGGAGCAGGAATTAACAGTTTACCCCGTTCGTGCTGCAGTGACAGTTAATTCACAGGGTAAGATTAGCTATACTAAAGAACAGTTTGGGCAAGTGGTTGAACGAGATAAGTTATTAGCAAGAATTAAAGCAGCGATTATGACTGAAGAAGTGCTACAAATTAAAATTCCGCTAGCCAAGGTCAATCCAACCTTGACGTTAAAAGAGATAAAGAGTTGGAATTTAGATAATATTTTAGGTCTATATACTACATCGTATAATCAAAATAATTTTGATCGGGAGCACAATATTATTAATGCAGCAACTGCGATTGATAATGTATTAATCTTTTCAGGACAAATTTTTTCTTTTAATAGTTGGGTTGGTCCGCGTTTGTCATTAACTGGTTATCGAGAAGCACCCATTATTTATCAAGGTAAATTAATTATGGGTGTTGGGGGAG
>JBFYZC010000345.1:0-4305 GCA_041309705.1 Bacillota bacterium
CTGTACCTTCATTAGTAACAAAAATTGAGTATATAAAACCATCATCAGCTAACTTTTCAAAAGTACTAGTACCAAGCCAATAGTATAGATCAAATTCATAATTTCCTGCAGTATAAATATTACCATTGTTAGAAACAAAAATCGAGTAAGCAGTCCCACCTACAGAAGAAGTTGAAGTTAATTTATTGCATATAAAATTATCACCATTCCAATAACATGGTATATTACCGAAACTTCCTGCAATATAGACAGCATCATTTACAACTGTTATTGATTCTGCATTTCCACTATCCGCTAATTCATTAGCCTTATTCCCTTTCCAATAATAGGGTTTTCCATCTGAAAAACCTGCCAAATAAGATACTTTATTTCTATCAACTACAATTGAATTAATCCATCCATTTTTAACTTCGCCATTTTTATTGCCTAGAAACTTAATGGAATCTTTATTACCACTCCAATAACATGGTCTATAATTATACTCACCAGCAGTATAAATAGTATTATTAGCTACAAAAATCGAATTAGCTACTCCTTTATCAATCCCTAAATTAATTTTTTCGGATTGATTATTCCTTATTCTCCAATAACAAGGAATACCATTAGACTCACCTGAAACATAAATTGTAACACTAGAAGATTTCTCAGTAGTCTTAGAACAACCAGTAAAAACTATTAATAGAATTAATAATACTAGCACTAAGCTTGATAAACGTTTCATTTAACTTCACTCACTTCATCTCTCTAAATATACTATTAATTCTTAATAATTAATAATCCACAAATATTTCACCTTGATTTAATAAAAATCTGGGTAAAATAATACATGCCAGAACTACTCTTCACCACTCCCAATCCAGTCAGATTATAATTGCCCAAAATATTCTCGCGATGCCCATCCTTACTATTCATCCAACCATAAACTGCCTTTGCAGCTGTAATTGATTGGTCATAAGAATTCCGGGCCACATTCTCGCCTGCTGAAGAGTAAGTAATTCCCGTTGCTCTGACTCGCTCCTGAAAACCATTATGCCCAAAGGGTACTGAACCATTTGCCATATTGGTACTATGATTTCGTGCTTGTTTTAGAATTCTTTCATCACTAACCAAGGCTGGCAGACCATATTTGGCACGCTCTTGATTAATCAACCGTAAAGTCTCTGCTTCCAAGGCGGTTAATGAGTTATCTGGAGTCGGGAGCGGATTGATACTTGGCTTCACTGGTGATTCTACTGGTTTAGAGCTAGGTATCACTGGTGATTTTTTTGGTTCAAAACTAGGTATTATTGGTGATTCAATTGGTTCAAGCGACTGGATTGGAGTAGCGGTTGGCTCTACTGGGGTTGGCGACGGAAGTACTGGCGATACATTTGGAGAAACTAATGGTACTGGTGAATTATTAATCAGATCTTCATCAAATATTGTACAGCCATTTAAAATAAAGGCTGCTCCTAGAAGTACCACTATTTTTAGGTGTAAATTTTTCATCACTTATCCTCCTTATTTAAAACTAATCTTGATAAATGACTAATACGACAACCGCACAAATTTTCCTTCCAAAAATTGTAAATAATCTTCCTTAATTTTTCTATAATTACTTAATAATCCAAAAATCATGTAAGAAGCAAAAGATCCTTGATTACTCAAGGACTTCGTTTTATTTTGTTTTGATAAAAATCTGAGTGAAGTAGTATATTCCAGAATTAGTTTTGACAACTCCAATTCCAGTCAAATCATAATTTCCTAGAATGTTCTTGCGATGTCCATCACTATTCATCCAGCCAGTTACTGCTGTTTGTGTAGGATTAGCGTAACTATTTTTCGCTATATTCTCACCATAAGAAGACCAAGCAATTCCTGTTGCTGCAACTCGTGCTGCTAAATTAACATGATCAAAAGGCACTTTTTTATTAGCCATATCACTGCTATATTTTCTTGCTTGCTCGACAATTCGAGCATCCATTGTTAACTTTGGCAAAGGTTCTTCCTTATTATTTGGTCCCTTATTATTAGCTCGTTCCTGATTAATTAGCTTCAAAGTCTCTGCTTCCAACTCAGGTATCCCAGGCAGAACGCTGAAATTTCCACCACATCCAACCAACCCTATACAGAGTATCAAAAAAAGCCAACCTCTCAATTTTTTTAATTTGATTAAACGCATGCGATCACCCTTATCTAAATTTATTACTCAGACAAATAAACTCAGTAATATAATTAC
Source organism: Bacillota bacterium (assembly GCA_041309705.1). Lineage (GTDB taxonomy): Bacteria > Bacillota > UBA4882 > UBA8346 > UBA8346 > JBFYZC01. The sequence goes on from JBFYZC010000345.1 coordinate 2,219, forward strand.
ATTAATTCTAGATTAATCCAAATATTCCTGTAAAATATCAAATAAAAAAACCTCTGCTGCACACAGAGATTTAGAATCATTAATATCCAGCTACCATTGCACCAAACTCTTCAAATAAACCAGTTAACTCTTTACGTCGTGGCAATTGATAGATCCATTCAGTTGGCAAAGTCTTCACTCCATAAGCTATTCCTGCCAAACCTCCCACAATTGCTGCCAGTGTGTCCGTATCCCCGCCAAGATTCACCGCATATAAGACCGCCTCACGATAAGAAGCAACCTGAAACAACAACCAAAGTGCTGTTTCCAGCGTATCAATCACATAACTGCTCGTTTGAAGTTCTTCAAGCGTCATCAAAGGAATTTTCCCTGAAAAAATCCGATCAAAATGTGGTAATTCTGCACCATAAGGCGGTTTACGATACTCTTGTAAAGCTTTTTGACACGCAAAATTATAAGCAGGACTAAAACTCATCCCACGATATAAAGCTATAATAAATAAACTCAAAAAACCACTTGCCATTTGCGAACGTAGATGACCATGAGTTAAGCGTGAAGCACGATGAACATTTCGCAGCAGCTCTGTTGGGGCTAGATTATGATAAGTCAAGGCAATTGGTAAAATTCGTGCCAAAGCACCATTACCATTACTGAACTCATCTACTGCTCCAGCCATCTCTGCCGGAACTCCCTGAGCAATTCTAATAATTGCCTCACGTGTAGTTGCATTACCATGGTCAAAAATCTCTCCTAGTGGCGTCCAATATCCTTTATAGAACCATTGAATAAAACGCCGTCCCATATCTTGCAGATCAAAGCCTTGCATCAGACTCTCAACTGTACAGATAAGTAATGAACTATCATTAGACCAAGTACCTGCAGGTTGATTATGAGTTCCAAAACCAACCATTCCAGTAACCGGATTCGCAATCAAGTCCTCGCGGGCAAAAAACTCTACTGGCACACCAAGGGCATTTCCCACTAATGTACCCCATAATCCCCCTAAAACTCTTTCCTTATCGGGTATACGTGACATTCGCTCTACTCCATTTCTTTAAAAATAATTTGCAGCTATATATTTTCCGAAAGATCTATTTTATTTTATCTTCGCAAAAAACCCCTAGTACTCTAAATACTTTCCAAAAGATCTAAGTTATTTTATCATCGCGAAAAATCCTTAGTACTTTGGATATTTTCACTTGATAAAATAAAAGATCTTTATTAGAAAGTAAATTGATCTTTCCACTCGGTAAAATGAAAGATCTTTACCGGAAAATATATATCTATTTCGCTAAAATCTCACTACAACCTTTAAAAATAAAAAAATTTAAATAAAACAATAAGTAGTGACATTTTATAAAAGTTAGTTACATTTTGCAATCATTAGAATTATAAGTAGAATTGGCAGAGAAGGCTCTTTTACTATTCTCCTCCAAACGATAATTGATATAAAAAGCCAGACTACCAATTATTCGAAAGATAGCACAGGTGATAAAGGCCCATTGAAAATTCATCAACTTTAGCATGTTAATTCCAACCAGTGGTGCCAAGATTACCGAGACAGTGATGGCAGTATTGTAATAAGCAATATAAGTGGTCTTATGCTGCTCAGGAGTTACTTCAAGCAGTACATTGAGTAAGCACAGATTAACACCTGAAAAGATCGCCCCAATTAACAAATTAAAAGTTGCAATCAGATAAAGATTATTAAAAACAGCATAAACTGCAGGTGCTAGAAAAATTCCAATTGTCGCATAAAAAAGTGTCTTAAGATTTCCATGACGATGACTCAATTTGACCCAATAAGCATATCCAAATAACGCGCCTCCGGTATTCATCAGATTCAAAATACTCACCCAAGTATTATTTGCCCCTAACTCTTTTACTTGATACCAATTAAATAAAGGCCAGGCAACCTGCCATGCAAAATAAAAAATCATTGAAGCAATCATATAGCGTAAAAATGAAGTTTCTTTCATTAAGGCGCGTATTTCCGACAAAAACCTCTGCCCAAACGGTTCTTTCTCTGATATCGACTCTACCTTTACTGTGGATTGTGAGTTTGTCTTTGATTCGCCATCCAGCTG